>NZ_JAZZJS010000024.1:0-49441 GCF_056180635.1 Denitrobacterium sp.
ATACGCGCCAAGGCGCATCGTGCCGCCCTTGTCTTCCACGTCTTCCTGTTCGGGCATGAGGTCGATGACGGGATATGCCGCCTCTTCGTCGAACTCGGTGGAAGTAGCACCGGGCATTCCCGCAACGTCGCGGGCAAACTCGCACACGGCGGCCTGCATGCCCAGGCAAATGCCCAGGAATGGAATCTTGTGCTCGCGCGCATAGCGCACGGCGCAGATCTTGCCCTCGAACGCACGCTGGCCGAAACCACCCGGAACGAGGATGCCATGCACGTCGCCGAGGATGCCCTCGACGTTTCCGTCATTAACCGTTTCGCCATCGATGAGCTGTACGTCGACATTCACGCCATTGGCAACGCCCGCATGACCCAGCGCCTCGATAACCGACAGGTAGGCATCGGGAAGGCTGACGTACTTGCCCACGACGGCAATCTTCACCGTAGAGGTGCAGTTGCTCTTGGCGTCGAGGAACGACTGGAGCGGAGAAAGGTCGATGGGCCTAGCCTCGAGGTTCAAGCGAGCGAGCACGGCCTCGTCGAAATGCTGCGCATGCAGACCCAGGGGCACGTCGTAGATGCTGGGCGCGTCGGAGCACTCAAGCACGTCCTCGGGGGCAACGTCGCAGAACAGGGCGATCTTTGCGCGCACCTTGGCGCTTACCTCGTGGTCGCTGCGGCACACAATGAAATCGGGCTGCACGCCCATGGAGCGCAGCTCCTTCACGGAATGCTGCGTGGGCTTCGTCTTCACTTCGTGAGCAGCGGAAATGTAGGGCACGAGCGTGCAATGCACGAACACGGAATTGCCCAGGCCCAGTTCCTTGCGGAACTGACGAGCCGCCTCGATGAAGGGCTGGCCCTCGATGTCGCCGATGGTGCCGCCGATTTCGACGATGACGATATCGGCCTGCGTCTGCTCGCCCACGCGACGCAGACGCTCCTTGATGGCCTCGGTTACATGAGGGATAACCTGCACGGTGCCACCCAGGAAATCGCCGCGGCGCTCGCGCGCGATAAGGGTCTTGTAAATCGAGCCCTGCGTAAAGTTGGAAGCACGCGTGAGGCTCTCGTCGATGAAGCGCTCGTAATGACCCAGATCGAGGTCACCCTCGTGGCCGTCGTCGGTAACGAACACCTCACCATGCTGGAAGGGGCTCATGGTACCCGGGTCCACGTTCAGGTAGGGATCCATCTTCTGCATGGTTACGCTGTAACCGCGAGCCTTCAGCAAGTGGCCCAAGGACGCAGCGGTGATTCCCTTGCCCAACGAGGAAACGACGCCGCCGGTAACGAAGATGTATTTGGACATGATGCTCCTCACGATAGAATTCAGCAGGAGCGTATCGCGTCCGCGATACGCATGCGGCGCACGCGGACAGCACTAAACCACGCGGCACACACGTCTTTCTATTGTAGCGAGCGAGAAAGCGTCGGGCGATAGAGGAGGGCACGTGTTAACACATGCGTAACAAAAAGCTAAATCAATCAGCATCCTTAATCGTCAAATCACTGCCTGAATAGCCCCCGAATCCAATGTATACGGAAAGTACGCCACGGAAACTACCGCTCCAACAGTCAAACGATTGTCGAATCTCACAAACCGCTCATCCTTGGAGCCTGAATAATCGAGAAGAACTTGGGTTCCGGAAGGCGTGTCGTTCGAATCATCTAGCGTTTCTATGAGCAGCAATCTTTTGTCAAAATCAACATCAATAATCCTGCCATCATCAAAACACATGTGGTCATAGTATCCGCCCACCGTGTCGTATTGCCCCTCTTCAGCGTCACCCTCACCATGGGTGCACCCAAACAGCGATAAAGGGAAAACCGCGGACAAGGCAACAAGCGCAAGAACGATCACGTATGCACGATTCCGCAACGCTCCGCGACACTTCATAACCCACCTACCGCGAAAAGAAAGCACCTCGAACTTTTGTAAGGATGGATTCCCCGAATCAACCGAAGACTTAAATTTGCTAAAGCTCGGCTTGCCCGAAGTAGTAGTTCGAGAAAACAAAACCACCCTCGTGGAACGATTTTAAATCCGAAAGGTATGGGATTCCACTACAAGATGTAGGCTATCGCCGCTTCAGGCGACGCATGAAGCGTTCGACGATGCTGAACTCCTCCACGCGGAACAGGCGACATGCGCCAAAGACAACCGCCAGCCCCACGATGCCGCAAATGGCAAGCTGGATGATGGCATTCGCCATGGCGCCAATGCCGGGAATGGTGGGAATGAAGGCCAGCAGCAACGCCGTGGGCACGCAGCCCACCACGGTGGCGAGCACCGTGCGAATGGTGGTTTGAACCGTCTTGTTCTGGGGGTCCTTCCCAACGTAGAAGTTGAGAAGGATGACCGAGGCGACGGCGCGCACCGTGAAGTAGATGAAGTCGGCAACGGGAATGCCCATGAGCCCCAGCACGTCACGCTGGCACAGTACCGCATACAGAACAAGTTGCAAAACCACGATAGCGCAGTTCATGAGCGCGAACGCCATGAGCTTGCGCAACGACGCAAACGCTTTGTACAAGTACATGCCCACCGAGTACATGGGCAGGCTGAGCACCCACACCTGCAAAATCTCGCTTACCTGGCTCACGTCGTCGCCCGTGAAGGCACCCGCGTGGAAGAGTGAGATAAGCGGCTGCGATAGCACGAAAAGCAAGCCGGTCAGCGGGATGATGAGGAACAGCGTCCCGCGTAGGCCCTGTCCCACCTGGGAGCGGAAGCGCGAAATGTCGCCACGTGCAACCGAATCGCTCATCTCGGTGAACATGGTACTGGAAAGCGATACGGCAATAACGCCGTATGGAAGCTGATACCACATCCAGGCATACGAAAGCGTGGAGGGGCCATTGTCGGCACCCACGAGGCTGAACGCATTCCGGAAGCTCACGGCCACCACATTCGCGACGATGTAGATAAGCGACGGCACCGCAATCTTGATGGTTTCCGCGATAGCCGGGTCTTTCAGATTGATATAGGGACGCCAGCGGTACCCCGTTTTCAAGAGCGCGGGAATCTGGATGACGAACTGCACGGCAACGCCCAGCGTGGCGCCCACGCCGAGCATGATGAGCGCGGCGTCGGAATTAACCTGGGAAAGGGGCACGTACGCGAAGAACGTCGCGATAACCACGATGTTGTTGAGCGCGGGAGCAAGCGATGTGAGCAGAAACGAGCGCTTCGCATTGAGCACGCCCGTGATGACGCCACCCAGACCATAGAACACGAGCTGGAACGCGAAGATGCGGAAGAACATGACCGTTTGGCGATAGACGTCGGAATCGGTGCCCTGCGTGAACGTCTGAGTGGATACCACCTGTTCGGCAAAGATGCTGCAGAGCACGGAAAGCGCACCCAGCAGCACAAGCGTGATATTGAGGATATTGGATGTGTACTTGCTTTCGCCTTCCTTGCCGAAACGCTCGCGTTCGAGCAGCAAGACGGGCAGAAACGCCGTGGAAAGAAAGCCACCGGCGACAAGCTCGAACACCACATTGGGAAGGTTGTTCGCCACCTGATACGCGCTCGTGAGCATGGAATTGCCCAGGGCAAACGCCATCGCCCACGTGCGGATGAGGCCCGATGCGCGCGACAGGAGCGTACCGAGCGTCATGAGGCCGGTATTCTTGATAACGGAATTGCGCGACTCCTCGCGCGATGAGCTTTGCGTATCCATAACGGGAGAAATGGTAGCATATACAGCACGTGTTACATGCAACCGGTAGATGAGGTCTCCATATGCACATCTTGATAGTACGCAACGACGAGAGCGCGAAGGCCATCGATGCTTCGTTGATGATTGCCGCCTACCTCTCGAGCCAGGGCATCACCTGCTCGATCACGAATTCGGTGGACGCAACGCCCGCGTATATCGAAGGCGCCGACATGGCCGTGGCGCTCGGCGGCGACGGCACCATCCTGCGCACCGCGCATATCGTGGGCTATACCGGCATCCCCATTCTGGGCATCAACTTCGGCCACCTCGGGTTCCTCGCGAACGACCCCACCGAAAGCGTAATCGCCATGCTCGCAAGCGCCCTCGCAGGCGAATGCAAGAAGGAAGAGCGCTCCAACCTGCGCATTAACGTGCTGTGCGAAGGCGACGACGAAGACGAGTTCGACCGCCTCTGCACGGGCGAGTTCGACCGCGAAAACGACCGCAGCTTCTTCGCGCTGAACGAGGTCTGCCTCTCGCGCGGCGCATCGGGCCGCATCATCGGCTTCGACGTGGCGTTCAATGGCGATAGGCTCGCCAGCATGCGCGGCGACGGCGTAGTTATCGCAAGCGCCACGGGCTCCACGGCATACGCGCTTTCCGCCGGCGGACCGCTTATCGCCCCCGGCTTCCAGGGTCTCGTGGTCGTTCCCCTGGCCCCGCATTCCATCACCGCGCGCGCCGTGGTAACCGACCCGAACGACATCGTCGACATCACGCTGAGCGAATCGCCCACCGAGGAAGACGCCACGCTCTTCGTCGACGGCTGGAACGACGAAATGCCCTCTCCCATCCGCGCCGTGCGCATCCAGCGCGGCAGCGTTCCCACGACGCTTCTGCGTTGCAACTACGACGGCTTCTACGTGCAATCGAAGAAGGCATTCTTCTAAGCCTCACGTATCCTCGCCAGGATTCATCGCTTGATGAGGATACTTATGTACGACGCTTCATATAAGGTGGTACCAATGACGCAATGGACCGAACGCGTATCGGGCAAGCTCGGATTCGGGTGCATGCGCCTTCCCAAGCAAGGCGACGAACTGGACATGAACGCCATTTGCGCCATGTTCGATGCCTTCCTCGATGCGGGGTTCAACTACTTCGACACGGCACACGTATACCTAGGCGGCCAAAGCGAAGTCGCGCTACGGGAATGCCTGGTGAAACGCCATCCACGTGAATCGTACTTCCTGGCCGACAAGCTCTCGAACCAGAACTTCAAACGCGAGGAAGACATCGATCCGCTCCTTGAGCTTGAACTCGAAACGCTTGGGGTCGACCACATCGACATGCTCCTGCTCCACGCGCAGAATGCCACGAGCTACCAGAAGTACACGCGCACGCGCGCCTACGAGCACGCCTTCGATTTCAAGGCTGCGGGCAAAACGCGCTACGTGGGCATGTCATTTCACGATTCACCCGAAGTGCTCGAGCGCATTTTGAACGACCAC
This sequence comes from Denitrobacterium sp., assembly GCF_056180635.1. Classification (NCBI taxonomy): domain Bacteria; kingdom Bacillati; phylum Actinomycetota; class Coriobacteriia; order Eggerthellales; family Eggerthellaceae; genus Denitrobacterium; species Denitrobacterium sp. The sequence goes on from NZ_JAZZJS010000024.1 coordinate 5,176, forward strand.
CCCAACCTAGACGCCGTGCAGCTGCAGGTGAACTGGGCCGACTGGAACAGTACCGCCATCCAGAGCCGTGCATGCATTAAACTCTGCGCGCAAAGGGGCATTCCCGTCATCGTGATGGAACCCATCAAGGGCGGCAATCTCGTGAAGCTTCCCAGCGAAGTGCAGGCCGTAGTTGATGGAATGAGCAACCCCGAGGGCCTATCGAACGCGGGCATCGCGCTCCGATTCGCCGCAACGCACCCCAGCGTTGCCATGGTGCTTTCGGGCATGAGCCGCATGGAAGACGTGCAGGACAATATCCGCTCGATGCGCGACGCAACGCCCCTTTCCGCAAGCCAAGCGGAAACGCTCGAGCAAGCCGCGAAGACCATCGCGTCGTTGGGCATGGTCGCCTGCACCGCATGCCATTACTGCACAGACGGCTGTCCCATCGGCATCAACATCCCGGAAATGCTCGATTGCCTGAACACGAAGCGCGTCTTCGGCGGATGGAACCCCACTTGGTACTACAACAACGCCCTCACGTCGAGCGAACACGCAAAGGCAAGCGAATGCCTCGCATGCGGCGCCTGCGAGAAGGCATGCCCGCAGTTCCTGCCCATCCGCGACCTGCTACGCGAAGTGGCGGCCGAATTCGAGGCAAGCAGCAGCTAGGCTATTTCTTCGCCACGGGACGGCGGAAATCCGGTTCCACGGTAAGCAGAACGGGGCCGCCCTCGGTGATGGCAACCGTCTTCTCGAAATGAGCAGCCGGCTTGCCGTCACGCGTGAGCACGAGCCAGCCGTCCTTACCCGCGCGCGTCTTGCGCGTTCCCATGCAGATCATGGGTTCGATGGCCAGGACCATGCCCTCTTCGAGCTTCAATCCCATGTGACGATGCCCGTAATTCGGAACGTTCGGATCCTCGTGCATATCTCGGCCGATACCGTGCCCCACATATTCGCGCACGACGCCATAGCCGTGAGACTCGGCGAGCTCTTGGCACGCATGCCCCACATCGCCCAGGCGATTGCCCGGCCTCGCAGCGGAAATGGCGCGCCACATGCACTCCTCGGTGATATCCAGAAGCTTCTGCACTTCGGGCTTGATGCGGCCCACGGGGTACGTCCATGCGTTATCGCCCACCCAGCCATCGACGACGGCGCCCGTGTCGATGGAGATGATATCCCCCTCGCGCAGGATGACGTCTTTACTGGGAATGCCATGGACGATCTGGTCGTTCACCGACGAGCAGATGGTGGCGGGAAATCCTCCATAGCCCTTGAACGCGGGGATGCCGCCTTCGGCGCGGATGATCTTCTCGGCATGGCGGTCGAGTTCGAGCGTGGAAATGCCGGGCTCGATGAGCTGCCCCACCTCGCGCAGGGCCTTCGCCGACAGCCTGCCAGCTTCCTTCATGGCTTCGATTTCCGCAGGTGATTTCCTGATGATCATACTATTCCCCATCTCCCGCATCGAGGCGAGAACCAGCGCCTACATGCACAGGTCGGCAAACGTGGCGCCTACCACGCGCGCAAGGTCTTCGCCATTCACGATAATTTGCTCGCCGCGTTCGCCCGCGCTGATGAAAATCTCGTCGAACAATACGGCGGTCTCGTCGATAAACGTGGGGAACTGCTTCTTCATGCCCAGCGGCGAGCATCCGCCGCGCACGTACCCGGTAAGCGGCGTGAGCTTCTTCAGGGGAAGCATCTCGACGCGCTTATCGCCCGCGGCACGCGCGACCTTCTTCAGGTCGAGCTCGCAATTCGTGGGTATGCAGCACACGACGTGCCCCGTGCGCTCGCCCACGAGCACAAGCGTCTTGAAAAGCTGTTCGGGGTCTTGCCCCAGAGAATCCGCCACGTGCATGCCAGAAAGATCGTTCTCGTCGACCTCGTACGTAGCCGTGCGATACGGCACGCCCTCGGAATCGAGAATGCGCATGGCGTTTGTCTTATGTACCTTCTTGCCCATGGCCCAATTCTAGCACTCCCGAAAGCGCGCACCAGAATCGCCACCATCGGGTCAAAAACGCGGCACATTGCGCAACCCAGCCCGCGAACGAGTGTGCATCTCGTGGCGCATGCCATCGTATTTGACGGAACGAACACGACAAAGTAGACTAATCATCCGCGCATACGCGCATTCTATTCGCTGGGCCATCGTCCAATGGCAGGACTCTGGTTTTTGGTACCAGCTATGTAGGTTCGAATCCTGCTGGCCCAGCCAATCTTTCCCCTTAAGTATATGTATCACGCCGCGCTCTTTCCCAGCGCTTGCTTTCGCATGCGTAACGCATAGCCGCGTCATACGCCTGTTCAGGCGAAATACGCTATATGAGGTAGTTTAGCGATACGTATGTCAGTATTGCGCGAACATTGGCAAACACGCGGGCGCGATACCTAGTATTGAGGGTATGAAACGCTCTATTTCCTCCATCATCTCCTCCCCCGCCTTCCATGCCGCCGTCCTGGCCATAGGGGCCGCATTCCTGCTCACGGGAGCCTTCCACGACAACCTCTGGTTCGATGAGAGCTACTCGGTGGCCATCGCCGAGCACTCGTTCGCCGAAATATGGCACATCGGCTCGGGCGACGTGCACCCCGTGCTCTTCTACTGGGCGCTGCACGTCATCTACCTACTGGGTGGATACGTAACCGCGTACCGCATCTTCACCGTGCTGGGCGCCGTTGCCCTGGCAGTCATCGGCCTTACGCACCTGCGCCGCGACTTCGGATGGCGCGTTGGGCTCATCTACACCACCCTCGCACTGTTCACGCCCTACGTTTCCTACATAGCCATCGAGATTCGCATGTATTCCTGGGCAGCGTGCATGGTCATGCTCACGTTCGTATACGCGTACCGCATCATGCGCCTTAACCATACGAGCGCCTTTTCGGACGGCGCCCCACATGCTCCGTGGGCACGATTCATGCTGTGCTCCATCACGGCGGCGTACCTGCACTATTTCGCCGTCATATCGGTATTCCTCATCAATCTCGAACTGCTCTGCTTCCTCATCGCCCACAGGAAGACGCGCGCACGCGACATCAGGGCCTTCTGCATTCAAGCCGTTCTGCAACTCGCGCTTTTCGCGCCGTGGCTGAGCGTTCTCGTAAGCCAGATGGGTGTGGTATCGAATACGTACTGGGCCGACTTCACCTTCCCCGACACGCTCATCGCGCTTGCACGCTACCCGCTCATCACCATGCAGATCGACTTCGCGTGGAAGGGTGACTACGGCATCGTCCCGCGCATCGTCGTATGGGTGGCCATCATCTCCCTCGCCATCCTCATCGCGCTTATCGTGCGCGAGTGCATCAAACGCAAGCAACGGCCGCATCGCCACTCGCGCTACGCGTATTCCGCCAAGCGCGCAAACATCTTCGCGCGCATCGCGCGCACGCTCACCTCGCCGTCGTGGTTCCCCGCCTTCCTGGGAGTCTCGACGTATATCGGGCTCGGACTCATCGCCGGGCTGGCATCGCTGCTCATGCAATCGTTCATGGTGTACTTCCGGTATATGTTCTGCGCCATCGGGCCGCTCATCTTCGGCATCGCATGGATTCTCTTCCGCCTGCACCGCAAGCGCATCACCATCGCGCTATGCATGCTCTTCATCGCGGTCTCGACGCTCAACCAGCTCCTCATCGTGCAGGACGACTACACCGACAAGAATTACGAGTTCTTCGACTACATGGTCGAGCAAATTCAAGACGGCGACATGGTAGTGTCGAGCGATATCGGAATTATGGGGGTTACCGCCGTGTATTTCCCCGATCTCGAGCAGCATTACCTCGACTGGCAGAAGGGAAACTGGGCCCTTGCCTACTCATGCTACGGCGAAAACCTCGTCATCGACTCGAGCTGGGAAAGCATGCTGGGCGATTACCATGGGCGTTTCTGGGTCCTGGGCCAGTCCACCGACGCCGTTCCCCCGCGCGACGTGACGGACCTTGAGCAAAAAGACGATATCGAGCTTCTTTGGAGCCAGCAGGTATACCGCCCGTATGAGCGGGGATACTACACCATCGCCCTTATGTATAAAGAGTAGGAAATGCAGAATCGTTCTCTCTTGGAACGATAACGAAGCCTTTTCGAAAAATTGATATCGGTCAAAACGGGACCTGGCTAGCTATCCAAGTTGCAAGATGACCTCCCCAAACACCCCTGTTATCGGAAATGCCGATAACAGGGCATCGATAATAGCCCCCTACCGAACCTAGTGCATATAGCAATAATTACGATTTATGTACTGAAGGCACGCTAGGAACTGGGAAGTTGGGGCCATGCTGAAAACGACAGGGTTAACCAAAACGTTCACTTCGAACGGAGGTGAACTCAAAGCAGTCGACAACGTATCTCTTACTATTGAACAGGGAGATATCTACGGCGTCATCGGATATTCGGGCGCCGGCAAGTCCACGCTGGTGCGCTGCCTCAATTTCCTCGAGACGCCCACCTCAGGCACGGTGCAGATCGACGGCTTCGGCACGCTGCGCGCGGAAAACGGAAATCTCTTCTACTCCGACGAGCAGAATTCCCCCGAAGCGCCCATCCCCTCCGCGAAGCTTCGCAAGCTCCGCTCGTCCATCGGCATGATCTTCCAGCACTTCAACCTGCTCGACCGTTCCACCGTTTTCGAGAACGTGGCCTACCCCCTGCGCCACACCGGAAAATCAAAGGAAGAGATCGAGAAGAAGGTAACCGAACTGCTGGAGCTGGTAGACCTGCAGGACAAGGCCAAGTCCTTCCCCGCAGAGCTCTCCGGTGGTCAGAAGCAGCGCGTCGCCATCGCACGCGCCCTGGCAAACGACCCGAAGATCCTCCTTTCCGACGAAGCCACCTCGGCGCTCGACCCCGAAGCCACCGCTTCGGTGCTGGCGCTGCTGAAGAGCATCAACAAGCGCTTCGGCCTCACGATCGTCATCATCACGCATGAAATGTCGGTCATCAAGGACATCTGCAACAAGGTGACCGTCATGGAAGGCGGCCGCGCCGTGGAAGACGGCACCGTCTACGACATCTTCGCCAACCCGCGCGAAGACACCACGCGCAAGTTCGTCGAAAAGGGCGAAAAACTCGAAAGCCTGGGCGTGCTGCGCGAGAAGTATGGCAGCGAGGGCATCCTCGCGAAGCTCACCTTCGACGATAAGTCGGTGAACGACGAGCTCATCGCCGACACGGCAAAGCGCTACGACGTACACATCAACATCCTGCTCGCCAACATCGAATGGCTGCAGGGCAAGCCCCTCGGCCACATGGTGGTGCAGCTGAAGGGAACGCAGGAAACCACCAGGGAAGTCATCGAATACTGGCGCTCACGAGACGTGCGAACGGAGGAAATCAGCCATGGAACTTCTGCAAACGCTCTTTCCTAATGTCGCATCCTACAGCGACATCTTCGTCGACAGCATCGTGGCAACGTTCCAGATGTTCGCCATTTCGGGCATCCTCACGTTCGTCATTGGCCTCGTGTTTGGCATCGCCCTCACGGTAACCAGGCCCGACGGCATCGCTCCCAACAAGGTCATCTTCGGAATCGACACGCTCATCACGAACTTCTTCCGCTCGATTCCCTTCGTGATCCTGCTGATCTTCCTCATTCCGCTTACCAGGCTCATCACGGGCACGGCCATTGGCGTGGCCGGCGCCATCGTGCCGCTGGTATTCGGAGCCGTGCCTTTCTACACGCGCCAGGTGGAAACCGCGCTGGTTAGCGTCGACAAGGGCAAGGTCGAGGCGGCTCGCGCCTTCGGTTCGGGCACCATGGGCATCATCTTCCGCGTGTACCTGCCGGAAGCCCTGCCCGAGCTCATCCGCGCAACCACCATCACGGCCATCTCGCTCATCGGCCTCACCACGATGGCTGGCGCCGTGGGAGCAGGTGGTATCGGCAGCTTCGCCATCAACTACGGCCAGAACCTTCACCACCAGGACGTCGTGAACGCCTGCGTGATCCTCTTGATGGTGCTCATCAGCATCGTGCAGGGCGTGGGCAATCTGCTGGCCCGCCGCGCAACGAACAGGCACCTCTTCGGCAAGTAATTTCGCGCGCCACACGGCGCACAGGGACGGGGTTTCAACCTTTTAGAGAAAAGGAGCAAGGTATGAAAACAAGGACAATCAAGAAGCTGGCCATTGCCGCCTTTGCCGCCGTACTGGCATTCGCGCTCGCTGGCTGCGGCGCAGGTGGCTCATCGGCTGGTTCCACCGTGAAGATCGGCATTCCCGACGACTCCACCAACGGTGGTCGTGCCATCAAGCTGCTCGAGCAGGCTGGCCTGATCGAAGTCGACCCCAGCGCCGGCTACGCCCCCGAGGTGAAGGACATCACGAAGTACCTGTACAACGTGGAAGTCGTTCCCTCGGCCGCTAACACGCTGCCCTCCACGCTCGACGACTTCGGCGCCGCCGCCATCAACGGCACCTACGCCACGCCCGCGGGCCTGGTCCCCTCCAAGGACGCCCTGATCACCGAATCCCAGAGCTCCGACGCTGGCGAGAACCCCTACGTGAACATCATCGCCGCCCGCAGCTCCGATGCGAACAACGCCACGTACAAGAAGATCGTGGACGCGTTCCAGACGCAGACGGTAGCCAAATACATCGTGGGCAAGTACCAGGAAACGTTCATCCCCGCATTCGACTACGATGAGTCCGACGTTGCCGATAGCGCATTCATCAGCGAAATCGACTCCTACACCTCCACCAGCGAGGGCAAGACCACGGTGAAGGTTGGCGTGTGCGGCTCCTCCAACGACTTCTGGAAGGCCGTGCAGAAGGTGCTCGACGAGCAGAATGCCGGCATCTACATCGAGCTCGTGACCTTCGATTCCTACACGCTGCCCAACGAGGCGCTGGACTCTGGCGAAATCGACCTGAACTCCTTCCAGCACAAGGCCTACCTGGCCAGCGAAGTGGAGAAGATCGGCTACGACATCACCACCATCGGCGACACGATCATGGCACCGCTCTCGCTCTACTCCAGCTCCTACACGTCCATCGACGCAATCAAGGAAGCAGCTGGTCAGGCTTCCGCATAGCGGACGCGCAGCACAAACGATTTGCAGGGGGACAGCTCGCGAGGGCTGTCCCTTCTTGAAAAGAGGCACCTATGAGCACACTAGAAACGATTCGCCAGGCGGCAGAGGAAGACCATGCCTACGTGGTAGAGCTCCGCAGGCACTTCCACGAGCATCCCGAGCTATCGCGCCATGAAGACAAGACGAACGAACGCATCATCGAGGAACTAACCGCGCTGGGGCTCGAAGTCCATCGCATCCCCGAGCATTCGCTCTACGCCGACATCACGGGCGAGCTTCCGGGCGACGACGCCATCGTCCTGCGCGCCGACATCGACGCGCTGCCCGTAGAGGAAGCGAATGACCGCCCCTACCGCTCGCAGGTACCCGGCGTCATGCATGCCTGCGGCCATGACGCGCATACGGCGGGTCTCATCGGCGCCGCACGCGTTCTGGCACGCCACCGCAACCTCTTCGGGGGCACGGTGCGCCTGGTATTCCAGGAAGGCGAAGAAGTGGGCTACGGCGGCCACAAAGTCGTCGACAGCGGCGCTCTGGACATCGCCTCGCGCACGTTTGGCATCCACGTCGCCTCGAACGTGCCCGTTGGCTCCGTCGCCATCGTGGCGGGCCCCAACAACGCATCCGTCGACTATTTCAAGATTACCATCGCAGGTCATGGTGCCCACGTTTCCACGCCCGAAGCGGGCATCGACGCGCTCTACATCGCATCGCAGATTGTGGTGGCAGCCCAAGCACTCGTAACCAGGCGCCTGAACCCCACGGAAAGCGCCCTCATCGGCATCGGCAAGCTGGAAGCGGGCTCGGCCTATAACGTCGTCGCGGAAGAAGCCACCATCGAGGGCACGATCCGCGCGCTCACGCCCGAAACGAGGCAGCAGGTTAAGCACGAGCTGGAAGAGCTGGTGAACCACATGGCCGCCATCTACGGCGGTTCGGGCTCGATTTACTTCGAGGACTACACGTCGCCCCTCATCAACGATGCGACGTCTTCCAAGGAAGCCCAGACGACGGCCGTGGCGCTGCTGGGCGCAGAGAACGTCATCACCGAACGCCCCGCTTCCCTGCAGGGCGACGACATGGCGGAACTCATCAACCGCGTGCCTGGCGCCTATGCATTCGTGGGATCGGCGAACCCCCAGCGCCCCAACACGCAGGTATCCCATCATAACGGCAACTTCGACATCGACGAGGATGCCCTGCTCGTATCGACGGCCCTCTACGCGCAGTACGCCATCGACTACCTGCAGAACTACACGAGGGACTAGCGCTTCCTTCTACCGTATTCGCTGCCCTTGCGGGCGGTCTTGCGCAGCTTTTCGAGGGCGGCTTCTTCGGATTCGCCCTCGAAGCGGCTACGCAGCTGCACAACTTGGTCGCGCAGACGAGCTGCCTCCTCGAAGTCCATCGCCTGCGACGCGCGGGCCATATCCTCTTCCATCGACGAGATAATGCGCAGCACCTCTTCGCGCGACAACGCGGCCAGCTCCATGTTTACCTGCTCGGCCGTGGTATTCCCCACTTCTTCCTCGACATACTCCATGATGTCGTTGATGGCCTTGCGAACGGTCTGCGGCTTGATGCCGTGCTCTTCGTTGAACTTCATCTGCAAGCCGCGGCGACGCTCCGCTTCCGTGATGGCAAGGTCCATGGAATCGGTGCGCTTATCGGCGTACATGATTACCTGGCCCGACGCATTTCGCGCAGCACGGCCAATGGTCTGGATGAGCGAGCGGTGATTGCGCAGGAAGCCTTCCTTATCGGCGTCCAGAATTGCCACGAGCGAAACCTCGGGCAAGTCGAGCCCCTCGCGCAGAAGATTGATGCCCACGAGCACGTCGAACGTGCCCTGGCGCAGCTCGCGCAGTATTTCGACGCGCTCGAGCGTCGCGATGTCGGAATGCATGTAGCGCGCGCGGATTCCCTCGTCGAGTAGATGGTCGGTAAGGTCTTCGGCCATCTTCTTGGTGAGCGTAGTGATGAGCACGCGCTCGTTGCGCTCGGCGCGAATCTTTGCCTCGTCGATGATGTCGTCGATCTGCGACAACGTGGGACGCACGATGATTTCAGGATCGAGCAAGCCCGTGGGACGAATGATCTGCTCGACGTTCTTCTGACTCACGCGCAATTCGTAATCGCCTGGCGTGGCCGAGACGTAGATGAACTGGGGCACGCGCGCCTCGAACTCGTCGAAGCGCAGCGGACGATTATCGAGGCAGCTGGGCAGGCGGAATCCATGTTCGGCCAAGGTGACCTTGCGCGAACGGTCGCCCTCGTGCATGCCGCGAATCTGAGGCACGGTAACGTGGCTCTCGTCGATGATGCACAGGAAGTCGTCAGGGAAATAATCGACAAGCGTATACGGCGGCTCGCCCGGCTTGCGCCCATCAAGATGACGCGAATAGTTCTCGATGCCACTGCAGAAGCCCATCGACTCCATCATTTCCAAGTCGTAGCTCACGCGCATTTCCAAGCGCTGCGCCTCGAGCAGCTTGCCTTCGGCCTTGAACTGCTCCAAGCGCTCGCGAAGCTCCTCGCGAATGGTCTTGATGGCATGGTCCATCTTGGGCTTGGCCGTAACGTAATGCGACGCGGGCCAAATGGGAAGCGCTTCGTAATGATTGAGCACCTCGCCCGTGACGTTGTCGATTTCCGCGATTTCCTCGATTTCATCGCCCCAGAACTCGATGCGAATGGGGTTGTCGGCATACGGCGGAAACACGTCGATGGCATCACCGCGCACACGGAACGTGCCGCGCGACAGCTCGTAATCGTTTCGGTCGTACTGAATGTCGATGAGTTCGTGAATGACGTCGTCGCGTTCGGCAGGCTTCTGCTTGTCCACGAACACGGCCATGCCGGCATAATCCATGGGGGAACCAATGCCGTAAATGCAGCTCACGGAAGCGACCACAATGCAGTCGCGACGCGAGAGGAGCGAGGAGGTTGCCGCATGACGCAGCTTCTCGACCTCTTCGTTGATGGAGGCGTCTTTCTCGATGAACGTGTCGGTGGACGGCACGTACGCCTCGGGCTGGTAGTAATCGTAGTACGAGACGAAGTACACGACGGCATTGTTCGGGAAGAACTCGCGCAGCTCGGCTGCTTCTTGGGCGGCAAGCGTCTTATTGGGCGCAAGCACGAGCGTGGGCTTCTGAACCGCCTCGATGGTCTTCGCCATCGTGAACGTCTTGCCGCTGCCCGTTACACCCAGAAGCGTTTGGTAGCGAAGACCGTCGCGCACGCCCTGCGCAAGCGCCTCGATAGCCTGGGGCTGGTCGCCCGCAGGCTCGAAGGGAGACACGATTTCGAATGGCTGATTGGCGAGGCGAACGGATGGCAGCTTCCCCGCCATCTCCATTCCCTCGAGATTCGACAGGTGAGCCATGATGCTACTTGCTAACTATCTCGTTCCAGACAAGACCGACCTGCTCTTCCAGCTGGTCGAGCGTGCCCTTGTTGCTGATGACGTAATCGGCCCACAGGGCGCGCTGGGCATCGCTTACCTGGCGGGCGATGCGACGGCGAACGTCGTCTTCGGCAAAGCCCTTGGAAACGGCACGCTGAACGCGTACGCGCGTAGGAGACGTAACCGCGATAACGCCAACGCTATTGCGTACGAGCGGCGCGAACGTACCTTCGGGACCGTCGTAGGCGGAAATCTCGATAACGGCCATCTCGCAGCCCTCTTCCGCCAAGCGGTCGAGACGCGCCTGCGCAATCTTCAGCAAGCGCGGCTGCGTGATTGCGTTGAGCTTGATGGTCTTGGCCTGCGTGACGAAAGCACGCGCGGCCAGTTCCGAGCGAATGATCGAACCGTCCTCGGCAAGGATATCCGCGCCGAACGTTTCCGTGAGAAGCTGAATCACTTCGGGGTCGAGTAGCGTTTCATGGCCGCACTCGTCGAGGTCGACACGATGCGCACCACGCTCTTGAAGCATATGGGATACCGTCGATTTACCGGACCCGATACCGCCAATGAGAATGCAGGTCTTCATGTCTCGCCCCTTTCGAATGTCATCTCTGTTTGCTCTCATGGTACCACCGAAACGAGTGCCCCAACCATTGAAAGGGCCAGGAAAAAGCGTCGTATTCGATACGTACGCGAGATAGAAAAAGCTCCCCGCGCACGAGCACGGGGAGCTTTGCGTTAGCTATGAGCTGATGTTATTCAGCAGCCTGCTCGGAAGCCTCTTCGCGGGCAGCACGCTCAGCGGCGCGCTTGGCCTGACGGGCGGCCTTCTCTTCCAGGGCAGCCGGATCGGGCTCGGCAACTTCGATTTCGATGCCCAGCTCTTCGGCGGCAGCCTTCATGGAGAGGCTGATGCGACGGCGGTCGGTGTTCACTTCCAGAACCTTGACCTTCACATCGTCGCCAGCATGCACGACCTGCGTGGGGGTTTCGATGTGCTTGTTGGACATCTCGGAGATGTGCACCAGACCCTCGACGTTGGGGCCAAGCTCGACGAATGCGCCGAACGGAACCGTCTTGGTGACCTTGCCGTCGATGATGCTGCCGGAGGGATAGTTCTCGACCAGCTTGATCCAGGGATCTTCCTTCGTCTGCTTGAGACCCAGGGAGATGCGCTCACGCTGCAGATCGACGTCGAGAACCTCGACCTCGACCTCTTCGCCCACCTTGACGACTTCGCTGGGGTGGTTGACGTGGCTCCAGGAGAGCTCGGAGATGTGCACCAGACCGTCGATGCCACCGAGGTCGACGAATGCGCCGAAGTCGACGATGGAGGAAACGGTGCCCTTGAGGCGCATGCCCTTGGACAGGCGGGACAGGATTTCCGCACGCTCGTTCTTGCGGCCCTCTTCCAGGAGCACGCGACGGGACAGAACAACGTTGTTGCGGTTGCGATCCATCTCGATGACGCGAGCTTCCAGGCTGGTGCCCAGGTACATGTCCAGATCCTTCACGCGGCGAAGGTCGACCAGGGAAGCGGGCAGGAAGCCGCGCAGGCCGATGTCGAGGATGAGGCCGCCCTTGACGACTTCGATAACCTCGCCGGTAACCGTCTCGCCAGCCTTGAACTTCTCTTCAACGGAAATCCAGGCGCGCTCGTACTCGGCACGCTTCTTGGAGAGGATCAGGCGACCGTCCTTGTCTTCCTTCTGGAGAACGAGGGCTTCGATCTTGTCGCCCATGTTCACGATGTCGGAAGGATCGGCGTCTTTGCGGATGGACAGCTCGCGGGAGGGAATAACGCCCTCGCTCTTGAATCCGATGTCGACCAGCACTTCGTCATGCTCGATCTTGACCACGGTGCCGTCGACCAGATCGCCTTCGTCAAAGTCGGTCAACGTGCCATCGATCATCGCGTTCATCTGCTCGTCGGAGATGTCCTCGAAATCGATAACGGTCGGGTTCTTGATTTCGGTCAAAATGGACCCCTTTCATAATTACGGGGACCCTTCGTCATGATTGCGTGCTCTGTACCATGTTCACGGCACCGCTCTGCGGCGACAGGCAAAACATGTCTCGGGGGCCAATATTACCTGCTTGATGACGTCCGTCACCTAAGCCGTGCTATTGTAGCACAGCAAACACGAGGCGCACGCGCGAATTATTCAAGTGGAAACGTTCCACACGCGCCCTACACCACTCAGCGGCAGCCCCAGGTCGCACAGGATCGATTAGCGATTCTCGATATGCGCGATGTTCTTCAGGGCGATGGAAATCGTGCCGTCCGACTCGCTCGTGAACATGATGTATTCGGGGTTCTGGCCGTATTCGGCGGGGAACGTCACCTCGATGCCCGTATCGGTGCGGATCTTATGGCGACGCACGACGCGCTGCGCGGCCTCGCGCTCGATGGGCACCTGCGCGGGAAGCTCCTGGGCAGACGCCGCCTGCTCGAAGCGCGTGCGCGCGGGGGAATCCTCGAAAATGGCCTCAGCCATCTCGTCGAGGTCGATCTGGTCTTCCTCCGAAACGTTTTCCGACACGTAGGCCTTTGCGCGCGACAGGGCGACCGTGGTGTTCTCGCCATACTCGTCGGCCACGGCCTCGACGATTTCGGTTACCGCCGCTAGCGTCTCGCGGCTCGACGCCTGCTGCGAGCACTGCAGCAGCTTGTCGGGAATGAGGAAGCAGTCCTCGCCCGCGATGTTTCGCTTCTTGTCCACGAACTGCACCGAAAGCGAACGCAAGTCGACCAGCGCATACGACGTGAGCTTCTGCGAGGGGTTGGGCAAGACGGCATGATGGCGCGCAACGCTGTTGAACTCGCCCGCGTCATCGTAGCGCGTTTCGTGCACGTAGGCCTGCTTGCTGTCGAGCAGGATGATGGCGAAGTATCGGGGTAGCGGTCCGGAAAAGCCGCTCGCGCGGTCGAACGCGCGCTGCGCCGCCGCATCGCCCGGCGTGGGGTCGGGGTCGAATGGGCACGCCTCTTCCTCCTGCGCGCCTTCCGAACTGGGAACGTCCTCGAACGCCTCTTCCCCATCGTCTTCTTCCACCTCGTCGCGAAGCTCCGCTTCCGCAGCCGCCTCGCGTGCAGCCTTTGCCGCGCGCTTCAGCTCGGTGTCGTCCTCGAAATCCACGATGAGGATGTCGGTGGAAATGGGCTTTTCGGAATGCCCCAGCTCGGTGGATATGAACTCGGCGATTTCCGTGGAAAGCCCCACGAACGCCGAAGTGTCGTTGAAGTATTCGCGCAGCTCGGTGGCGAACCCGCTTCCCTCCACGAACTCGCCGCGCTTGTTGTCCAAATTGCCCAGCGCCTTGCGCACGTGGCGCATGACGTAGTTCTTCGCCGTCTTGTCGGTGAGGTCGATCTCGCGTGGCGAGAAGATGTTCTCGCAGGCGTTGAAATCGCAGATATGCAGAATGGCGTGGTTGATTCTCATGCTAGCTACCCGGGTTCGTCGATACGCGCCCAACGGCGCGGAATGTGCAACCCGCCTAGAATAGCAGAGGGCGCATTCGCCCGTACGCGCATGCAAGCACAAAGCACAAAGCGCCTTCGGTTGCGCAACGCCTGCATCATTTCTAAAATGATAGGGATATACCCTCGCCTGGCGCATGCGCCAGGCATACTAGGAACAGGTGTTTTATGGATATCGGTGCATCTCTGCCCATCTGGAGCATCATTCCCTTCGTGGGAATGCTCCTCTCGATTGCGATCTTCCCGCTCGTGAAGCCCGAGTGGTGGGAAAAGAACGAGCTGACCGTCGCGATTTTCTGGTCGGTCATCTTCCTCGTTCCCTTCATCGCCGTATACGGTTTCGGCGTTGCGGCCGAATCGCTTTCCGAAACCATCCTGGGCGACTACGTTCCCTTTATCGTGCTTCTCCTTGGCCTGTTCACCGTAGCCGGCGGCATCCACGTGAAGGGCACCATCGTGGGCACCACGAAGAACAACGTCATCATGCTGGCTCTTGGCACCGCCATCGCCAGCTGGGTAGGCACCACCGGCGCGGCCATGCTTCTCATCCGCCCCGTGCTGCGCGCCAACCTCTGGCGTCGCCACAAGGCCCATATCGTCGTGTTCTTCATCTTCCTGGTTGCGAACATCGGCGGCTGCCTCACGCCCCTAGGCGATCCCCCGCTGTTCCTAGGCTACCTGCGCGGCATCCCCTTCTTCTGGACCTTCGAGCACATCTGGGTCATCCTGCTGTTCAACACGGTCGTCATGCTCGTGGCGTTCGCCCTCATCGACCGCCACTTCATCAAGAAGGAAGGCAAGGAAGGCCTCGAGGCCCTGAAGCTCGAGGACGAAGCCGACGAGCGCACGCCCATCCACATCGAAGGCTGGCACAACTTCTTCTTCCTGGCACTCATCATCGTCGCCGTCATCCTGAACGGCACCATCCCGCAAATGGAGATGTTCATCGACCCGGCCACGGGCGCTACCTACGGCTTCGACGTCGAGGGCGTGCATATCGGCATCGATTACATCGTGCAGATCGTCCTCATCCTCGTCGCCATGGCTGGCTCCTGGTTCACCACCAGCCAGCAGCTGCGCAAGGATAACAAGTTCGAGTGGGCCCCCATCGCGGAAGTAGCCAAGCTCTTCATCGGCATCTTCATCACGATGATTCCCGCGCTCGCCCTCCTGCGCACCAACGGCAGCTCGCTGGGCGTCGATTCCCCGCTGGCCTTCTTCTGGTCGACGGGCATGCTCTCGTCGTTCCTCGACAACTCCCCCACCTACGTCGTGTTCCTCACCACGGCCGGCGCCATCGGCTCCGACGCCGCCAACGCCGTGGCCACCACGGTGGGTTCCGTCGATCCGCGCATCCTGCTCGCCATTTCCGCTGGCGCGGTATTCATGGGCGCGAACACCTACATCGGCAACGCCCCGAACTTCATGGTAAAGAACATCGCCGAGAAGGCCGGCGTGAAAATGCCCAGCTTCTTCCACTACATGGGCTGGTCGGCGGCAATTCTCATACCGCTGTTCATCTTGGACAGCATAGTCTTCTTCCTCTAGCCCACGCGGCATACCGGCACAAGCGAACCCCCGGCGAACAATCGCCGGGGGTTCTTGCTTATGTGGCCTTTGGTGGGAGCCAGACTGCATGGTCACCGGCCGCGGTAACCCTACAGCGCGCTGCTGCCCCGCTCTCCCGTGCGGATACGAACCACCTCATCGCAGGGGAAGACGAATACCTTGCCATCCCCAACCTTTCCGGTATGCGCCACATCCAGAATAATCTCGATGATGCCGTCGACCTCTTCGTCAACGCATACGATTTCGAACTTGACCTTCGGAACCATGTTCAGCAGCACTTCGGTGCCACGATAGTATTCCTTCCAGCCGTGCTGATTTCCGCAGCCCTGCACCTGGCTGATGGTCATGCCGCTCACTTCGGCTGCGAACAGGGCCTCCTTAACCGCCTCAAGTCGTTCGGGGCGTACAACTGCCGTGATCTTCTTCATATTCGTCACGCCTTTCCGCTAGTCAAGACCCACAAATGCGGGGTAAGCCGATTCGCCATGCTGAATGAGGTCCATGCCCAGAGCCTCATCGTGCTCTTTCACGCGCAGGGAGCCACCGAAGAGTGCCTTCACGATCAGGCCAATTACGAGGCTGCCGATTGCCACGAAGCCAATCGTTACCAGAATGCCCAGAACCTGGGCGACGAGCAGGCTCGGGTCGCCCGTGTACAGCAGACCGCCGTTTTCCGTCCAGGACAGCTCGGGCACGCAGAAGATGCCCGTGAGGATGCCGCCGACGATGCCACCCACCGTATGGCAGCCGAACGCGTCGAGCGCGTCATCATAGCCGAGCTTGGCCTTCAGGCGCGAAATGGCGAGGTAGCAGATGGGAGAAACGACCAGGCCCATGAAGATGGCGGCCAGAGGCTCCACGAAGCCCGCTGCGGGGGTGATTACCACGAGGCCGGCAACGAGACCCGTCGCGCCGCCCGTGAGCGTGCACTTGCCCGTGAGGATGCGTTCGAAGCCAATCCACGAGAGAGACGCCGCCGCGGAAGCCGCAACCGTGTTCAGGAGAGCCAGGCCCGCAGTGCCATTCGCAGCGAAGGCGGAGCCAGCGTTGAAGCCGAACCAGCCGAACCACAGAAGCGAAGCGCCCAGGAGCACGAAGGGAACGTTGTGCGGGCGGTAGTTGAGCATCCCGAAGCCGCGGCGCTTGCCCAGAAGCAGGCAGAGCACCAAGCCCGTGAGGCCCGAGGAGATGTGCACGACGTCGCCACCGGCGAAGTCAAGCGCGCCAATCATATCGCCGATGAAGCTGCCGTCGCCGCCCCAGACCATGTGAGCCAGAGGAGCGTAGATGAGCACGACCCAGATGGTGCAGAACAGCATCGTTGCACCCACCTTCATGCGACCTGCAACCGCGCCCGTGATGATGGCCGTGGTGATCATCGCGAAGGCCATCTGGAACACGATGTCGATGATAGCCGGATAAGACTCGGCGGAAGCGGAGGCATCCACCGCGAGGCTGCCAGATAGGGCCGTGAACGCCGTAGCCGTTCCACTCGCCTCATCAAGCATATCCTGCACTGCCGTAACGCATCCCAATTGATCGAAGCCACCGAAGAACGGGATGGAACCATCGCCACCGTATGCCAGCGACCAGCCGCACACAACCCAAACAACGCCCACGATGCCAATGGCGGCCAGAGACATGAACATCGTATTGATCACGTTCTTCCTACGCGAGAGACCGCCGTAGAAAAAAGCGAGCCCGGGTGTCATGAGAAGCACGAGCATCGTGCTCACCAACATGAACCCAGAAGATCCGGAATCTAGCATATTTACTCCTTCCACTTTCCTTATACGTCTGTCATAATCCCATCCGTTAGTAGTGGAAGAAGCGCACAAACAGTTTGTTAACCTGCGAGTACGCATCTGGTAACAAAACGGAATCACCGTCGTTACGCACTGGAAACAAAACACGCGAAGATACGAAGGAGATGATTAAAGCATGGCTTTAGAGTTTCGCGCTGTAACAACCGAGAGCGACATCAAGGAACTTGCTCGCGTTGCCGACGAGATTTGGCACGGCTACTGGCCCGCCATTATCGGGCAGGAGCAAACCGATTACATGGTCGAGACGCTGCAAAGCTACACCGCCCTCACCAAGGCCATTTTCGAGGACGGATACCGCTATTGGCTCCTCGTAGACGAAGACGGAATCGCAGGCTATACCGGTTGCGACATCGAGCGCATGACGGGCGACGAAACCCACGACAAGCCGTTTCACCACAGCCCCGTCGTCGACGCGCAGTGGAAGCACCGTCTGTTCATCAGCAAGATCTACCTGTACCCGCATTCCCGCGGCAAGCATTACGCCAGCCGGGTTATCGAGTTTTACGAGCAGCTTTGCCGCGACGAGAACCTGCCGGTCATGTACCTCATGGTGAATCGCCGCAACGAGCTTGGCCTGCGCGCCTACAAGGGCCGCGGCTTCCAGATCATGGAGGAAACGGATGCCGATATCGGGCATGGCTTCTTCATGATCGACTACATCATGGCAAAGGAAGTTGCACTGGCTACCGCATAGCCATCGATTGCATAGCGTACGCAAAGGGGCGTTGGCATAAGGCCAGCGCCCCTTTCTCGTGTCGCACGCAATAAAAAAGCAGCCAGGGCGAACCCTGGCTGCTTAAGCGGTTTATGCTGAAAGTAATTTATTCAGCCGCAGTGTATTCACGCTGAACGGCGGAATCGACGGGAACCGCAGAACCCATCGTGGACACAACCGTGATGGACTTCACGTACTTGCCCTTGGCCGCAGCAGGCTTCATGCGGAGGATCTCGTCGTAGACGACACCATAGTTTTCCGCAAGCTGCTCGGCGGAGAAGCTGGCCTTGCCGATGATGACGTGGCAGATGCCGAAACGGTCGGCACGATACTCTACGCGGCCGCCCTTGAGTTCCTTAACAGCCTTGGCAACGTCGTTGGTAACCGTGCCAAGCTTGGGGTTCGGCATAAGGCCACGCGTACCGAGGATACGGCCCAGACGACCAACCTTGGGCATCTGGTCGGGGGTGGCGACGGTGGCATCGAAATTGATGTTGCCAGCCTGGATTTCGGCTACGAGGTCGTCGGAACCAACGATGTCGGCGCCAGCTTCCTCGGCAGCGCGAGCGGCTTCGCCTTCGGCGAACACGGCAACGCGAACCGTCTTACCACTGCCGTTGGGCAGGCTGACGGTGCCACGGAGCTGCTGATCGGCCTGACGGGTGTCGATGCTCAGACGAAAATGAGCTTCAACCGTCTCGTCGAAGTTGGCGGTAGCGATTTCCTTCACGAGGTTCATCGCAGCCAGAGGAGCGTAAAGCTTACCCTCTTCGATCTTCTCGGCAGCAGCCTTCTGCTTCTTGGTGAGTTTAGCCATTTCTAATTCCTTCCGTGGTGATGTCGAGCGCGGGGGCTCTCCCACTTATTGCAACCGCTTACGCGGCCTGATACCTAAAACAACTGATGCTTAGTTCTGAGCATCGAGAAGAGCCTGGAGCTTACGAGAAGCAACGTAGGTCTTCTTAGGAGCGCGACCCTCGATGGAAACGCCCATGGAGCGGGCGGTGCCGGCAACGATTTCCATAGCGGCATCGATGTCGTTGGCGTTGAGGTCGGGCAGCTTGATTTCAGCGATCTCGCGCAGCTGGTCGAGAGAGAGCTCGCCGACCTTCTTGAGCTGCGGGATGCCAGAACCGCTCTTGATACCGAGCTTTTCCTTGATGAGCACAGCCGCGGGAGGGGTCTTGCACACGAAGGTGAAGGACTTGTCCTCGTAGACCGTGATCTCGACGGGGATGATGGTACCGGACTGCTCCTGCGTCTGGGCATTAAATGCCTGGCAGAACTGCATGATGTTGACGCCCTGGGCACCCAGTGCCGGGCCTACCGGAGGCGCGGGATTGGCAGCGCCAGCCGGGATTTGCAGCTTTACAAAGCCCGTAACTTTCTTATCAGCCATTGTAAAAGCTTCCTTTCAGCTGAAGTCTTTACCTAATAGTTCATATCAACAAACGCTCGAACATGAGAAGCCCCTGTCCACGAGGGCACGTTCAAACGTATTGTCTTTGCCATGTTCAGCCGCCCTGAACAAAGGCGGCTATACGCCTAAATACGGGAAACCTGGTTGAAGGTAAGTTCCACGGGGGTCTCGCGACCAAAGATGGAAACGAGAACCTTAACCTTGTTGGATTCAGGCGAAACTTCGGAAACGACACCGTCGAACTCGGCCAGAGGACCATCGACGACCTTGACGGTCTGGCCCACTTCCAGGTTGGTGGAAGTCTTGCGAGGAGCCTCGTGCGACGTGCGCTTCATGATCTTGTTGTACTCTTCGCGCGTAAGAGGAGCGGGAGTCTGCTGACTGCCCACGAAACCGGTTACGCCAGGAGTGTTGCGGACTGCAGCCCAGCTGCGGTCGTCGAGCTCCATGCGAACGAGAACATAGCCCGGGAAGACCTTCTTCTCGGACTCTACGCGGCGGCCGCCTTCCTTGATTTCGGTGACCGTCTCCATGGGAATCTCGATGGCGAAAACATTGTTCTCCAGGCCCATCGTCTCGATACGGAGCTCGAGATTCTGCTTGACCTTGTTCTCATACCCAGAATAGGTATGGAGAACGTACCACTTCTTAGCCATGTTTTACGCTCCCAGAGACGAGATTGCCACTAGCAAAGGCGTAACGATCCAGTTGTCGAGAATGAAAACGTACACGCCAAAAAAGACCAGCGCACCCACGACGACCCCGCTCCAACGGAGAACATCCTGGCGCGTAGGCCACGTAACGCGCTTCATTTCAGAGCGCACACCAGCAAAGAACCCATCCTTCTTGGGGGCCTTAGCAGGCTTTTTTTCAGAAGCCTTGGAAGAGGATTCGGCATCCTGCTTCTTGCTCTTCTCTTCTGAGGAACGAGATGAACGCTTGAAAAGACCCTTCTTCTCTTCGGAAGAGGCATTTTCCTGCGTCGAATCTTCGGCCGCAAGCTGCGCGTTCTGCTCTACATCCGCCTTGCGAGCTGCACGACGGGCAGAAGCTTTAGCGCGTTGCGTCTTTGATTTCTTAGCCATCTTTACCCTTCAAAGTCTGATTTAACGCAGACAATATTCAACTTCTTATAACGCCAAACAAGCAGCCTGTTAAAGCTGCTCGTGAACAAGCTGGCAGGCCAGGAAGGACTCGAACCCTCAACTTTCGGTTTTGGAGACCGACGCTCTACCAATTGAACTACTGGCCTATTATGACATCCTCTAACGAGTTTCCTTATGCAGCGTGTGATGTCCACACCACTTGCAATATTTCTTCAACTCGATGCGATCGGGAGTGGTCTGCTTGTTCTTCTTGGTCGTATAGTTACGGCGCTTGCACTCGGTGCAGGCCAGGGTGACCAACGTACGCATCTACTTTACTCCTTATGTTCACACTGCTATGACTTGAAACTGCACAAGATAGTTAAGCGTGGTAAGAGAGGGCCCACATTCGTGAGCCCTCTCCACTAACCTCATTGAAGTTATTTGATGATTTCGGTTACGCGACCGGAACCAACCGTGCGGCCACCTTCGCGGATAGCGAACTTGAGGCCCTCTTCCATGGCGACGGGGTGAATGAGTTCGCCCTTGATCTCCACGTTGTCGCCCGGCATGACCATTTCGGTGCCCTCGGGCAGGTGAGCAACACCAGTGATGTCGGTGGTGCGGAAGTAGAACTGAGGACGATAGCCATCGAAGAACGGGGTGTGACGGCCGCCCTCTTCCTTGGTCAGAACGTAAATCTGGCCCTTGAACTCGGTGTGCGGGGTAACGCTACCGGGCTTGCAGAGAACCTGACCACGGACAACGTCTTCGCGCTTGATGCCGCGGAGCAGAGCGCCGATGTTGTCGCCGGCCTCAGCCTCGTCGAGCAGCTTGCGGAACATCTCAACACCCGTGCAGGTGGTCTTGGTGGTGTCGCGGATACCCACGATTTCCAGTTCGTCGCCAACCTTCAGCTGACCACGCTCAACACGACCCGTTACAACGGTACCACGACCGGTGATCGTCATAACGTCTTCGATAGCCATCAGGAAGGGCTTGTCGGTGTCGCGCTCGGGAGTGGGAATCCAGGTGTCGACAGCGTCCATGAGCTCCCAGATCTTCTCCTGGTAGGCAGCGTCGCCTTCCAGAGCCTTCAGAGCGGAGCCACGGATGATCGGGGTGTCGTCTCCGGGGAACTCGTAGGAGTTCAGCAGCTCGCGAACTTCCATCTCAACGAGCTCGAGCAGCTCGTCGTCGTCGACCATGTCGCACTTGTTCAGGAAGACAACGATGTAGGGCACGCCTACCTGACGAGCGAGCAGGATGTGCTCGCGAGTCTGAGCCATGGGGCCGTCGGTAGCGGCGATAACCAGGATAGCGCCGTCCATCTGGGCAGCACCGGTGATCATGTTCTTGACGTAGTCGGCGTGGCCGGGGCAGTCAACGTGAGCGTAGTGACGCTTGTCCGTCTCGTACTCGATGTGAGCAATGGAGATGGTGATGCCGCGCTCGCGCTCTTCAGGAGCCTTGTCGATGTCTTCGAAGGCCGTGAAGTCAGCATGAGCGGTGCCGTGAGACCCGTCGTTGCTGGACAGGGTCTTGGAGATGGCAGCGGTGAGCGTGGTCTTACCATGGTCGACGTGACCGATGGTGCCGATGTTTACATGCGGCTTAGTACGCTCGAACTTTTCCTTAGCCATGAATTCCTCCTTCAATGAGAACGCCCCTGATGGGGCGTTTATGAGCTAAAAATACAACTGCTAGAAGCAGTAAACATATCTATGGTAGCGGTGACTGGATTCGAACCAGTGACGCCACGGGTATGAACCGTGTGCTCTAACCAACTGAGCTACACCGCCAAATGCATAAGGAACCGTATTCCCTACTAGATGTAAGCGAATGGGTTCCACATACGATAAATAGATGGAGCCCGCGACCGGATTTGAACCGGTGACCTCTTCGTTACCAACGAAGTGCTCTACCTACTGAGCTACACGGGCAAAGATGGTGGGCGCGCTAGGATTCGAACCTAGGTAGGCAGAGCCAACGGGTTTACAGCCCGTCCCCATTAACCACTCGGGCACACGCCCATCTTTCGCTTAACTTGTGCAATTTTCAAGCTGCGGCTCGGTTTTCGAAGTTGCCCCCCGAAGCGCGAGCAGATGGAATAATACGCTAGCCGCGGGGGCGTGTCAACAGTCGACACGCCCCCGGGCGTATCTCCACGATTCCTCCGTTTACCCGCAACATGTGCCCACGTCATCACACGTATACTTACTATATATGCGTTGCTTTATAATGTTGAGCCGCACGTAGTGGGTTGTAAAAATCGGAAACGAATTCATACATATATATTAGTAGGGAGAACGATGGAAAACACGGATAGCCTTGTTGTCATAGCAATTTTGATCTACTTCATCGCTGTGCTAACCATTGGCTTCATTTACGCGAAACGCTCGAATTCTTCCGCATCGGAATACTTTCTGGGCGGGCGAAAAGTAGGCCCCTGGTTCACCGCCCTCTCCGCGGAGGCAAGCGATATGTCGGGCTACCTTCTTATGGGCCTGCCCGGTCTTGCCTTCTTCACGGGTGTGGGCGAAGCGGGTTGGACGGCCGTCGGCTTGGCAATCGGCACGTATCTCAATTGGCGATTCGTCGCCAAGCGCCTGCGCCGCTACTCCGTCGTGGCAAACGACTCCATCACCCTACCCGGCTTCTACACGAATCGCTTCCACGATAAGAAGAATGTAGTGGGCACCATCGCAGCCGTCATCATTCTTCTCTTCTTCTGCGTGTACACGGGCAGCTGCTTCGTAACGTGTGGCAAGCTCTTCCATACGCTCTTCGGATGGGATTACTCCGTCATGATGGTATTCGGCGCCCTCATCGTGTTCCTCTACACCATGGTTGGCGGCTACCTTTCCGTCGTGGCCACCGACTTCGTGCAGGGCTGCCTCATGTTCTTCGCCCTAATCGTCGTGGTCATCGGCTCCATCACCATGGCGGGTGGCGTGCAGGCAACCGCCGAGTTCCTCAGCGACATTCCCGGGTTCATTTCCGCAACCGCAACCGCTACTCCCCTGCTCGACGAGTCGGGCGCGCAGATGGCCATGGACGGCACGCCCCTATTCGACGACCCCACGCCCTTTGGCGTGCTCACCATCATCTCCACGCTCTCCTGGGGCCTGGGCTACTTCGGCATGCCCCAGGTGCTCGTGCGCTTCCTGGGCATCCGCAGCGAAGAAGAGGTGAAGCAATCGCGCATCATCGCCGTCGTGTGGGTGGTGATCAGCATGTTCGCCGCCGTATGCATCGGCCTCATCGGGCGCAAGGCGCTCCCCATGCTCCTGGGCGGCGCGGTTACCAGCTCCTCGGCTGAAAGCATCTTCATCATGCTCTCGCAGGTCATGCTTCCGGCATTCATGTGCGGCATCGTAGTTTCGGGCATTCTGGCGGCATCGATGTCTTCCGCGTCTTCGTATCTGCTCATCACCGGCTCTTCGGTTGCCGAGAACATCTTCCGCGGCATCTTCAAGAAGAACGCTACCGACGAGCAGGTGCTCATCGTTTCTCGCATTACGCTTACCGTGGTGCTGCTCTTTGGCATCCTGGTTGCCTGGAACGAAGATTCGGTCATCTTCACGGTCGTGTCATACGCATGGGCTGGCTTGGGCGCGTCGTTCGGCCCGCTTACGCTCTTCTCGCTCTATTGGAAGCGCACCACTAAGCAGGGTGCCATCGCCGGCATGATCACGGGTGCAGCCACAGTGCTCATTTGGCACAACTTCATCAAGCCCCTAGGTGGCGTCTTTGGCATCTACGAACTGCTGCCCGCATTCATCCTCAGCTGCCTGGCAATCTACATCGTCTCGAAGCTTTCCCCCGCTCCCAGCGAGGAAATCCTCGCCGACTACGCTCGCTTCGAGAATCACGACGTCAGCAAGGAACGTAATATGGAAGTCGTGCTAGAAGACGGCATGACGCTCAACGATTAAAACCACGCGGTATATCATTTTGGGGACGCTGAAAATGGCGTCCCCTTTTTGTATAAGGCAAGACGGAAGAAGGAATCGACTATGTCATACGCCGACCTGAGTTCAGCCGAATGTAGCTCACTGCTCGAAGAGCAGAAACGAGCATACGCCGCATGGAAGGCGAAGGATCTATCGCTGAACATGGCCCGAGGTAAGCCTTCTTCCGCCCAGCTCGACCTGAGCGCCCCCATGCTCGACGTCCTTACGTCCGACTCCTCGCTTGCGGCCTGCGATGGCACCGACTGCCGCAAC
Source organism: Denitrobacterium sp. (assembly GCF_056180635.1). NCBI lineage: Bacteria > Bacillati > Actinomycetota > Coriobacteriia > Eggerthellales > Eggerthellaceae > Denitrobacterium > Denitrobacterium sp. Next base: position 29,945 of record NZ_JAZZJS010000024.1, read on the forward strand.
TACGGCGTGGGCACGGGCATTCCCGAGGCGCGCGAACTCATGGCCGCCATGCTCGACGATAAGGCGGAACGCGTTATCGTCGGAGGCGAATCGAGCCTCAACCTCATGTACGATGCCATCGCCCGCAACTGGTCGTTCGGTACGCAGGGCTGCACCCCCTGGGGAAAGCTCGACACCGTTAAGTGGATCTGCCCCGTTCCCGGCTACGACCGCCACTTTTCCATCACCGAGCTCTTCGGCATCGAGATGATCAACGTTCCCCTGAATGAAGATGGCCCCGACATGGACGCTGTCGAAGCGCTCGCCGCCGACGAAAGCGTGAAGGGCATCTGGTGCGTTCCCACGTATTCCAATCCTTCCGGTTGCACGTACTCCGGTGAAGTCGTCGAGCGCCTTGCTTCCATGAAGGCAGCCGACGACTTCCGCATCTTCTGGGACAACGCCTACTGCGTGCATCATCTTTCCGCCGACCCCGCTCAGCAGGAGCACGTAGCCGACATCAGCCGCGCTTGCGAGAAGGCCGGCAACCCCAATCGCGCATACAAATTCGCCAGCACCAGCAAGATTACCTTCCCTGGTGCGGGCATTGCCGCCATGGCCTCGAGCGAAGCCAATATCGCTGAAATCACGAAGCTCATGAACGTTCAGATTATCGGCCACGATAAGCTGAACCAGCTCCGCCATGTGCGCTTTCTGCGCGATGCGGAAGGTATCGCCGCCCATATGGCGAAGCACGCCGAACTGCTCCGTCCGAAATTCGACCTGGTGGAGGAGACGCTTACGCGCGAACTGGAAGGCGTTGGCTGCAGCTGGACGCATCCCCGCGGCGGCTATTTCGTAACCTTCACGGGCCCCAACGGCACCGCAAAGCGCATTGTGGAACTCGCGCGCGAAGCAGGCGTGACCCTCACGGGTGCTGGCGCCCCCTTCCCCTACCACAAAGACCCGGACGACGCCGTTATCCGCATTGCCCCCTCCCTGCCGCCGCTCGAAGAACTCGAAGAGGCGCTTGCCGTATTCTGCTGCTGCGTGAAGCTCGCCACGCTCGAGAAGCTCGCCTAATCACCAGCCGCTCCCAGCCAGGAAATACGAACCTATCGCCCGTACGTCACCTGCGGGCGATAACAAAAAGAAAGGACGCACGATGTGCGTCCTTTCTTGTATTGCGACCTTTCGAGCAAGGCTTACGCTTCGGAGAACATCTCCTTCAGCTTGACCAGGTGCTCGTAGCGAGCCATGGCATTCTTCTCGTTCTCATCGAAGAGCTCGTTGGCGCGCTCGGGGAATTCGCGGGTAAGACGGCTATAGCGAGCCTCGTTCATGAGGAAGTCGCGATAGCCACCCGAGGGCTCCTTGGAATCAAGCGTGAACTTCTTGCCCGCTTCGGCTTCGGGATTGAAGCGGAAGAGGTTCCAGTAACCACACTCGACGGCACGCTTCATCTCGGACTGGCAGTTCTTCATGCCACCCTTGATGGAGTGCATTTCGCAGGGGCTATAGGCAATGATGAGCGAGGGGCCGTCGTACGCTTCTGCTTCGCAGATTGCCTTCATCGTCTGTGCGGGCTTCGCACCCATGGCGATCTGGGCGACGTAGACGTAGCCATACGACATGGCGAGCTCGGCGAGGCTCTTCTTCTGAACGTCCTTACCAGCGGCAGCGAACTGAGCAACCTGGCCGATATTCGAAGCCTTCGAAGCCTGGCCACCCGTGTTGGAATACACTTCCGTGTCGAATACGAGAACGTTGACGTTCTGACCGCTCGCGAGCACATGGTCGAGGCCACCGTAACCGATGTCGTAAGCCCAACCGTCGCCACCGAAGATCCAGTAGCTCTTCTTGGTGAGGAACTCGCTACGCTCGAGGATCTTGCGCGCGGCTTCGGTGTCGAACGCCTTCAGCTGCTCGACGTACGCCTTGGCGGCTTCCTGGTTTGCCGCAGCATCGCTACGCGTATCAAGCCACTGCTGAGCAGCCGCCTTCACGGCCTCGGGAGCATCGGACTCGATGATGGCGGCCGACTCGATGGCAAGCTCGTTGCGAACTGCCTCGTGACCAACGCGCATACCCAAGCCGAACTCGGCGTTATCTTCGAACAGGCTGTTGCACCATGCGGGACCGCGACCATCGGCGGTGGTGGTGTACGGCGAGGTTGCAGCCGGGTTGCCCCAAATGGAAGAGCAACCGGTAGCGTTCGCGATGAACATGCGGTCGCCGAAGAGCTGGGAAACCAGGCGTGCGTAGCTCGTCTCGGCGCAACCGGCGCAAGAACCAGAGAACTCGAGCAGGGGCTTCTTGAACTGGCTATCCTTCACGCTCGTGCCGCAGGCTTCCGCCTTTTCGGCAACTTCGGCCACGCAGTAGTCGAACACTTCCTGCTTGGGAAGCTCGCCCTCGGTGGGAACCATGGCAAGCGAATTGGTGGGGCAAGCGCCAATGCACACGCCGCAGCCCATGCAGTCGAGCGGAGATACGGCCAGGGTATACTTCATGCCCTTGACCTTCGGACCCTTCGCATCGATGAACTGCGCCGTTGCAGGAGCAGCCTGAGCCTCTTCCTCGGTGAGCACATACGGGCGGATAGTGGCATGGGGGCAGACGAAAGAACACTGGTTGCACTGGATGCAGGACTCGGGGTTCCATGCGGCAACCGAAACGGACAAGCCGCGCTTTTCGTATGCGGAAGCGCCCAGCGGCCACTGGCCGTCGACATGGTTCATGAAGGCGCTCACGGGGAGGCGGTCGCCATCCATGCGGCCAACGGGCTGCATGATTTCGGTGACCATCTTCACCAGCTCGGGATCGCCGGAAAGCGTCTCGGCCTGAACATCATCTTCAGCGTCGGCCCAGGCAGCGGGAACGTCGATCTTCACGAATGCCGTAGCGCCCGCGTCGATGGCCTTGTGGTTCATATCGACGACGTCCTGGCCCTTCTTCAGGTAGGACTTCGTAGCGGCATCCTTCATGAGCTGGATAGCCTCTTCCTGCGGCATGATCTTCGCCAGCGCGAAGAAGGCACTCTGCAGGATGGTGTTGGTGCGCTTGCCCATGCCGATTTCGATAGCCAGGTCGATGGCGTTGATCGTATAGAGCTGAATGTCGTTGCGAGCGATGTAGCGCTTCGTTTCGGCATTCAGATGGCGATCGAGTTCCTCGGCCGACCACTGGCAGTTGATCATGAAAACGCCGCCCGGCTTAACATCCTGGACCATACGGAAGCCCTTGATGATATAGCTGGGATTATGGCACGCAACGAAGTCGGCCTTGTTGATGTAGTACGCGCTGCGAATGGGACTGTCGCCGAAACGCAGGTGACTGATGGTGACGCCACCCGTCTTCTTGCTGTCGTACTGGAAGTACGCCTGCACGTACTTATCGGTGTGGTCGCCGATAATCTTGACGCTGTTCTTATTAGCGCCAACCGTGCCGTCGCCACCCAGGCCCCAGAACTTGCACTCAATCGTGCCAGGAGCAGCCGTGTTCGGGCAGTCGGGGTTCTCGGGAAGGCTAAGATGCGTAACGTCATCGACGATGCCGATGGTGAACTCGCGCTTGGGCTCGTCCTTGGCAAGCTCTTCGTAAATCGCGAAGGCGCTGGCCGGGGGCGTGTCTTTGCTGCCCAGACCATAACGGCCGCCCAAAACGGCGATGTCGCTGCGACCAGCTTCGCGCAGAGCGCTTACCACGTCGAGATACAGGGGCTCGCCAATGCTGCCCGGCTCCTTCGTGCGGTCCATAACGGCGATCTTGCGCACCGTTGCGGGAAGCGCGTCGACGAAGTGCGAGATGCTGAACGGACGATACAGGCGAACCTTCACCAGGCCAACCTTCTCGCCATGGGCGTTCAGATAGTCGATAGCCTCTTCCAGGACATCGCAGAAAGAACCCATGCACACGACCACGCGGTCGGCGTCGGGGGCGCCATAGTAATTAAAGAGCTGGTAGTTGGTGCCGATCTTCTCGTTCACCTGCTGCATGCAGCCTTCCACCACGGCGGGCAGTGCGTCGTATACGCCATTGCACGCCTCGCGGTTCTGGAAGAAGATGTCGCCATTCTGGTGACTACCGCGCATAGCGGGATGCTCGGGGTTAAGCGCATGGGCGCGGAACGCGGCCACGGCATCGAAGTCGCACATATCGGCCAGGTCGTCGTAATCCCAAACGGCAATCTTCTGATACTCGTGCGACGTGCGGAAGCCGTCGAAGAAGTTCAGGAACGGCATATGGCCCTTGATGGCTGCAAGATGCGCAACCGCGGAGAGGTCCATGACTTCCTGCACGTTGCCTTCGGCGAGCATGGCGAAACCGGTCTGACGACAAGCCATGACGTCGGAATGGTCGCCGAAGATGTTCAGGCTCTGCGTGGCAACGGTACGAGCGGATACATGGAACACGCTGGGGAGCTGCTCGGCAGCAATCTTGTACATGTTCGGAATCATGAGCAGCAAACCCTGCGAAGCAGTGTAGGTGGTGGTGAGGGCGCCTGCGGTAAGAGAACCGTGAACCGTGCCGCTTGCACCGCCTTCGCTCTGCATTTCGACAACGTTCACCGTGGATCCGAAGATATTCTTACGACCGTTGGCAGACCACTGGTCCACAAAGTCGGCCATGGGGCTCGACGGGGTGATGGGATAGATACCGGCAACCTCGGTGAACGCATACGAAACATGCGCTGCGGCGGTATTGCCGTCCATAGACTTGAATTCTCTGGTCATATTCCTCTCCTTCGAAGGGACCTCTGCTGAAATGTATCCTATCAGTGGTATTCAAAGGCAGGGCGTAATGCCCTTTGAGGTGCAAAGACGTTCGGTAAGTGGGCTTTCGCGTGGTGGAGTTATGGAGAAAACGCGAGGCCTTCTTACGTCCAGAACTGGAACATATGGATGATGCTCTGGTAGGCCCACGGATATGCCTCAGAGTACCAGCCCGTTTCCGCAACGAGGCATAGCAAGAAGCTATACGCCAGGCTAATGCCCACAAGCGCCGGCAAGATCTTCATGGCAATGTCGAATCCCGGCGAATCGTGCGCGATGTTCTCGTTCAAGATGAATACCGTAAGCACCACCACCATTAGGAACATGATGCTGAAGTCGGCGAAATAGCGCTGCAATATACCTGCCATTTCGGCATCGGCAAGCGCGATGAGAACGCCCGTTGCCAGCAGAACGATGATGACGCCCGCCGTGGTATGCGTGCTGCGCGAATGCACGCGCATGCGCACGCCGCGAATGGCTAGCGGCAACACCCACAGGATGGGCAGGCATGCGAAGATGCCGCCGAACGTGACTTCCTTGATCGTCTGCCCCATGTACGTGGTCTCGAACGTAGCGGGCTGAATATAGGGAAACACGCCCGTCGTCGTGGGGGTCTGGAAGAAGAACGCGAAGAGCGCTGGCGCCAAACGGCCCAGGTCCATGCCACGTTTCGTCATGTCGTTCGTAGTGAGGTTGTAGTTGCTGCCAAAGTCGGTGAAGCTTCCGAAGCGTGCATAGTTGTAAAGCATGATGCCAATGCCAACCACCAGGAATGGCGCGATAAGGCAGCCGAATTCCAGGGCCCCGCGCTTCGTGAGAATACGACGCTCCGAGATATACCTACGCCAGAACAGAGGGATTGCCACCAAGGCAAGGAGAATGAACTGCGGACGACAGCCCATCACGAGCGCCATGCAAAGCGAACCGCCCAGATAGCACCCCAAAGGATGCTTTGCGGAACGGCCACGCATCCACAAATAGAGCGCCCACATGGAAAACGCCAGGGCCATCATGATGGGCAGCGAATAGAACGTGGGGAATTTCACCAGGTAGAGAATGCCGCAACAGAACACGAGCGGCATCTGGAGCAAGAGGTAGAGACCCAGGCTCACATGCTTGAAATGATGGCGTGCGAAGCGATGGAGCAACGCGGTGCAACCCAAAATGAACGCCACTGCGGCAATCCACACGCCCACAGCCGTTGGGAACGACCCGCCGGTTAGGAGCAAATACGGCAGGTAGAACACGATAACGGGCACAACGCCGAAATACACGTAGTAATGGCCCTGATAGTACGCGACATCCCACAGGTACGACTCCCCCGTCGCCTTCTGCAGCTCATCGCGAGCTCCCTTATCGTACGGGTTGTCCATTTCCTGCAGCCACTCGGGAGGCTCCTCGTCGAGATAGAGCTGGCCATGCGACATCGCCTCGGCGAGGCGCGCGTACTGCTGGGAATTCTCGCCACCAACCTCGAACGTCGTGATAACGCTCGTTGGGTCCCACGAACCGGAGTTGTATGCCTGCGTCGCCACGCCCACCAGATTCGAACCGGTGAACAGGAGCACCGACACAAGGTAAATCTCCAGGACGTTCGCGAGGAGAATGCACGCCTTCGATACGCGAGGCTGCTCGACAACGGAAATGCGATAGATTGAGGATTTCGGGCGGAACAGGTACGCGAACGTGATTACCGCTAGCGCAATGAGAAAGCGCGCCATGAGGAAATGGAACGGATACGTGTTGTTGATGTACACGGCTTTGATCTTGATGGGATACGTAACGTCCTCGCCGGTGATTTCGATGCGCAGGTTGTTCGTAAGACCAGTCGTGTTGAGCTTCAGATACTCGGTGCCATCGTCATTCGTGGCAACGGTACGCGTGGGAACGCCCGAGGAATACTCCGTGGAATCGAAGTACGTTTCATGGCCAGCGTCGGTGAACTCAATCTTCACCTGCACGTTCTGGGCCGACTGGTTTCCATCGAAATCGATGCGAACGTTCTTTACCTCTTTATTGAGGTTCGAAAACTCGATAACGCTATCGGCTTCCGTAATGCGGTACGTTTCATCGGTTTCGTTCTGTTGAAGCGTAAGCCTATCGGATAGGTTTACGCAGTCGTACCCAAGGGTGGCCCAATGATTGAAATTGAATACGAAGACTTCGAGACAGAACGCGATGGCCACCAGAACGAGCGCGCAACGAGCATAATGACGCACTTCCCGCGCATGGTTTCGCAGGAGGGGAACGATGAAGCTGAGTATTCTTTCGAAAGATGTTTGCATCCTGCGCTCATTATAAATAAGGAAACACCAGGTGCAAACGGATAGGAAGCGAATGACGCCTATCTACGCAAAGGCATATGCCGTCTTACATCGGCGTGCAGGCATAGAAAAGGGGCAGGAAAAACTCCTGCCCCTCTGCGCTCTATGAAACCCGATTAGAGGTTGAGCTTTGCGATGACATCCTCGAGAACAACCTCGGGATCGCGATCGCCATCGACGGAAACGAGAAGGTCGCTGCCGCGATAGTAGTCGATCAGCGGAGCCGTGGACTTCTCGTACACATCGAGACGGTTGCGAACCGTGGTCTCGTTGTCGTCGTCGCGCTGGTACATCTCGCCAGAGCACTTCGGGCAAGAAGCACCGTCGGACTCGGAACCGATGAAACCGCACTCGCGGCACATACGGCGGCTGGTAAGACGCTTTACGATGACTTCGAAGTCGACATCGATGAGCAGAGCCGCATCGAGAGGACGCTCGAGCTGGCTGAGCATGCCGTCGAGAGCAACCGCCTGCGTGGTGGTGCGGGGGAAGCCGTCGAACAGAACGCCTGCCTGCGTATCGGGCTGCTGGATACGCTCCTTCATGAGATCGATGATGAGCTCATCGGGAACGAGCTCGCCAGCATCCATGAAACCCTTGGCCTTGACGCCGAGTTCGGTCTGGTCGCGTACGGCAGCGCGCAGGATGTCGCCGGTGGAAATATGGCACATGCCAAACTTCTCTACGAGCTTTGCGGCCTGCGTGCCTTTGCCAGCACCGGGTGCGCCGAGGAGAACGATATTCATTGCGCAAACACTTCCTTTACTTGAAGAAGCCGTCGTAGTTGTACATCTTCAACTGCGATTCGACCTTATTCATGGTGTCGAGGGCAACGCCAATCATGATGAGGATGGACGTGCCGCCAAAGGCCTGAATAAGGTAGTTGTTCGTGAACGAGAACAGGATGGAAGGCACAACGGCAACCGCGGCAATGAACATGGCGCCGGGAAGCGTGACGTGCTTGATCACGTTCTTGATGTAGTTCACGGTAGCCGAGCCGGGGCGAATGCCGGGCACGAAGCCGCCCTGCTTCTGCAGGTTACTGGAAAGCTCTTCCGGATTGAACACCATCGACGTATAGAAATACGCGAAGAAGATGATGAGGAGGAAGGTGAGCACCCAGTTAACCCAACCGCTCGAAATCGCGTTCGCGAACGAATTGAGCCAATCTACGTTGAAAAGCGCGGCAATCTGAGCCGGGAAGTAGATAAGGCAGCTCGCGAAGATGATGGGGATAACGCCCGCGGCATTCACCTTCAGAGGGATGTAGGTGGACTGGCCACCCATCATCTTACGACCCTGCACGCGCTTGGCGTAGCTAACGGGAATGCGGCGCTGAGCGCGCTCCATGAAGATAATCGCGGGGATTGCGATGATAACCACCGCGAGAATGAGCAGCGTAATAGCCAGGCCCATGCCCGCATCGGACTGGCTCGTGGCACTCTCGAAAATGGCCGAGGGCACACGCGAGACGATGCTCGTGAAAATGATGAGCGACATGCCGTTGCCGATGCCACGCTGCGTGATGAGCTCGCCCATCCACATGATGAAGCCGGTACCGGCAACAAGCGTGAACACGACGAGGAAGCAGGTAAGGCCATACGGCACTTCGGACGAGAAGGTTACGCCGTACGTGCTGGACTGGAAGAGCAGCAGATAACCAACGGCGTTGATGAAACCGAGCGCCAGCGTGAGCCAACGCGTGGCCTGCGTGATCTTCTTGCGGCCAGCTTCGCCTTCCTTAGCCCAACGACCCACAGCCGGGATAACGCCCTGCATCAGCTGCATGATGATGGATGCGGTGATGTAGGGCATGATGCCGAGCGCGAACACGCTGAAGTGGGAAAGCGCGCCACCGGAAAAGATGTCGATCATCGTCATAGCGGCGCCGCCGGCTTCCTGATACGCCTGCGCGAACGCGGCGAACGGGATGCCGGGCACCGGAATGAACGAACCCAGGCGATACAGGGCAAGGATAGCCAGCGTAAACAGGATCTTGTTACGCAGCTCCTTAACCTTGAATGCTTCTACCAGGGAACTTAGCAAGGCTGCTCAACCTTTCCTCCAGCTGCCTCGATCTTCGCGGCAGCACTTGCGGATACCTTGTCGACCTTGACGGTAAGGGCCTTGGTGATTTCACCGTCGCCCAGAACCTTAACGGGAGCATCGGCATGCTTGATGATGCCCTTGGCCTTCAGGCTATCGCCGTCGACCACGTCGCCAGCCTCGAACTTAGCCTCGAGACGGCTAACGTTCACGGGCAGGTACTCCACGCGGTTGATGTTGCGGAAGCCAGGCAGCTTCGGCAGACGACGAGCCAGAGGAGTCTGGCCGCCCTCGAAGCCGGCACCCTTGCCGCCACCAGCGCGGGACTTCTGACCGTTCATACCACGACCGGCGGTCTTGCCCGTGCCGGAAGCAGAACCGCGACCAACGCGCTTGCGGTTCTTACGAGAGCCCTCTGCCGGCTTAAGATCCTTGAGTTCCATTAATAAATCTCCTTTCGCTTGCTCGCACTAAACGAGCACGCTGGCAGCTCGCCGCCAGCAAACTTCCTGTGCCAGATGCACAATCTGGCATATTACCAAATATGGCCCCGGAGGCAAACCCCGGGGCCTTGTGCACTTATTTGTTCTCGGTGACTTCGATGAGGTGCTTGACCTTGAAGATCTGACCGCGAACCGACTCGTTGTCGATGAGGTCGTGCTCTTTGCCGATACGGCCCAGGCCCAGAGCCTTCAGCGTCTTGGCCTGCGTAGCAGGACGACCGATGGCGCTACGAACCTGCTTTACGTGCAGCGTCTTCTTCTCTGCCATTGATTACTCACTGTCCTTCCAGCCGTAGATCTTGGCGACCGAAATGCCGCGGCGCTCAGCCACTTCTTCGGGGCTCTGCATGGACTGCAGACCAGCGGCGGTAGCCTTGACCACGTTCATAACGTTGTCGGTGCCCAGGGACTTGGCGAAAACGTCCTTGACGCCAGCCAGCTCCATGACGGCACGAGCAGCGCCACCGGCGATAACGCCGGTACCGGGCGTAGCCGGCTTGATGAGCACACGGCCCGCGCCATACTCGCCGATCACTTCATGAGGAAGCGTACCGGCAGCGGTGAGCGGCACGGAGAACATGTTCTTCTTGGCGTCTTCGACACCCTTGCGGATGGCGATGGGCACTTCCTGGGACTTGCCCATGCCAATGCCCACGTTGCCGTTACCGTCGCCCACGACGACGAGAGCGGTGAGACCGAAGCGACGGCCACCCTTGACAACCTTGGAAACGCGGTTGATGTATACCACGCGCTCCTGAAGCTCAGGAACGTCAGACTGATGTTCTTGCTTACGAGCCATACTAACCCTCTCTTAGAATTTCAGGCCTGCTTCGCGGGCACCATCGGCAACAGCCTTGATGCGCCCGTGATACAGGTTTCCGCCACGGTCGAAAACGACTTCGGTAATACCGGCAGCAATAGCCTTCTTGCCGATAATCTCGCCAAGCGCGGCGGCACCTTCGACGGTAGCGCCCTTCTTGTCGGTAGCCTTAAACTCGGGCCCGAGCGTGGAGACGCCGCAGAGCGTCTTGCCAGCTACATCGTCGATGACCTGAGCGTACATGTTGGAGTTGCTGCGCGTGATGCACAGACGGGGACGGGCAGCCGTACCCGAAACCTTGCCGCGCACGCGGGTATGACGGCGACGCAGCCCAGCTTGCTTTTTCTGAAGCTTCTTCATATCGTATCCCTTCGCGCTTATTCGGACTTGGCGGCTTTGCCGAGCTTACGACGGACATGCTCGCCCTCGTAGCGGATACCCTTGCCCTTGTAGGGTTCGGGCTTACGCCAGGCGCGAACGTTGGCAGCAACCTGTCCGACGGCTTCCTTGCTGGGACCCTTCACGAAGATTTCCGTGGGGCTGGGAACCTCGAAGGTGATGCCTTCGGGAGCCTCGACAATAACGGGATGAGAGTAACCGAGCGAGAGCTCAAGGCTGGAACCCTTGAGAGCGGCACGGTAGCCAACGCCGACGAGCTCGAGCTTCTTGGAGTAGCCTTCCGAAACGCCGATGACCATGTTGTGGATCAGCGTACGGGTGAGGCCATGGAGGCTCTTGGCTTCGCGGGAATCATCAGGACGCTCCACCACAATGGTGTTCTCGACCTGAGAGATTTTCAAAATAGGCTGGAAGGTGCGGCTGAGTTCACCCAGCTTACCCTTCACGGTGACGGTAGAACCGTCGATCTTCACGTCGACACCTTCGGGGATGACGACAGGCATCTTACCAATACGAGACATACTATCGCTCCCTTCTCTTACCAGATGTAGGCGATTACTTCGCCGCCGATGCCCTTCTTGCGAGCATCGCGGTCGGCCATAACGCCCTGGGACGTGGAAATGATTGCAGTGCCAAGACCGCCGAGAACGCGGGGCAGCTCGTCCTTGCCGGCGTAGATACGCAGACCAGGCTTGCTGATGCGCTTGATGCCGCGGATCGTGCGGTTCTTCTTGGCGCCGTACTTCAGCGTGATTTCGAGGATATCGCGGGGGCTGGAGGGTTCAATCTCGTAGCCGGCGATGTATCCCTCTTCGTGCATGATGCGGGCGATTTCCACCAGCTTCTTGCTGGAGGGCATCGAAACCGTATCGTGGCCCGCAGAATTTGCGTTACGCACACGCGTAAGCATATCTGCGATGGGGTCGTTCATGCTCATTGTTTCTCCTTTGGTTCGTGATGAGCTGAAAGCGCGGTTCGCGGGCACCCGTGATGCGCGCGCCTTCGCTAGCAGCACACCTAACGTGACGATTGAATCCGGTTCTTACCAGGAAGACTTCGTAACGCCAGGAAGTTCGCCTTTGTTAGCCAATTCGCGCAGGCACACACGGCACAGGCCAAACTTGCGGTAGTACGCGCGGGGGCGACCGCAACGGCTGCAGCGATTGTGCTGACGGGTCGAGAATTTCGGCTCGCGCTTCGCTTTGGCGATCATCGATTTCTTAGCCATTCATATCCTTCTTTCTTTAACTCACTCGCTTCGCGGGTGTAGTTGCTTAATCCTTGAACGGGAAGCCGAGGGCATCGAGAAGAGCCTTGGCCGCCACGTCATCTTCAGCAGTGGTGACGAAGGTGATGTCCATACCACGAGTACGATCGATCTTGTCGTAGTCGATTTCGGGGAAGATGAGCTGCTCGGTGATGCCCATGGTGTAGTTACCACGGCCGTCGAAGCTCTTCGGGGAGATACCACGGAAGTCGCGCACGCGAGGCAGAGCGATTGCCAGCAGGCGATCGAGGAATTCCCACATGCGGTCGCCGCGCAGCGTGACCTTGCAGCCGATAGCCTGGCCCTCGCGTACGTGGAAGCCTGCGATGGACTTCTTGGCGCGGGTAACCATGGGCTGCTGACCGGTGATGGTGCGCATATCGGCGATAGCGGCGTCGAGAAGCTTGGAGTCGCTGGCAGCGGCGCCAACGCCCATGTTCACGACGATTTTCTCAAGACGCGGGGTCTTGTTGACATTGTCGATAGCCAGATCCTTGATGAGCTGGGGGGCGACAACGTTCTGGTACTGTTCCTTCAGACGAGGAGTAGCCATTATGTTCTTCCCTTTCCGATGATTTGAACGCAGGATTACCGACCCTGCGTCCCCCGCACTTCGCGGGGGTCATGGCAAAACCAGCCCATACGAGCTGGTTTTGCAAACTAGATTAATTTAATCGATATCGGCGCCGCATTTCTTGCAAACGCGAATCTTCTTGCCATCTACACGCTTTACGCCAACGCGCGTGGCCTTGTTGCACTTCGGGCAAACCAGAGCCACGTTGGAAACGTGGATGGGAGCCTCGACGTGGGTGAGACCACCCTGCGGATTGGCCTGCGTGGGATGCATGGCCTTCGTGACCATGTTCACCTTTTCGACCACAACGCGCTGCTGAGCGGGGAGCGAGCGGATGACGGTGCCTTCGGCTCCCTTGTCCTTGCCGGTGAGAACCTTGACCTTGTCATTCTTCTTGATCTTCATCTTCATGTGCTTCTACCCTCCCCTACAGCGTCTCGGGTGCCAGGGACACGATCTTCATGTACTTCTTGTCGCGCAGTTCGCGGGCGACGGGCCCGAAGATACGCGTGCCACGGGGCGAGCCATCGGTGTTGATCAGAACGCAGGCGTTCTGGTCGAACTTGATGTAGCTGCCATCCTTGCGGCGCACTTCCTTCTTCTGGCGAACCACAACGCAGCGGACGACTTCGCCCTTCTTGACGTTGCCGTTCGGCAGTGCCTCTTTCACGCTGCAAATGATGACGTCACCCAGGCCAGCGTAACGGCGCTTCGAGCCGCCGAGGACCTTGATGCACTGCACCTTGCGAGCGCCGGAGTTGTCGGCCACCGCGAGCATGGTTTGCATCTGAATCATTGCTTAAACCTTCCTTACGATTAGTTCGCGCAGGGCAAACTATTTGGCCTTCTCGACGATTTCGATGAGGCGCCAGCGCTTCATCTTGGACAGCGGACGGGTTTCCATGATACGAACGGTGTCGCCCACGCCCGTCTCGTTGTTCTCATCGTGCGCATGGAACTTCTTCGTGGTCGTGATCATCTTGCCGTAGATCGGATGGGGCTTGCGCTCCTTGATCTCGACAACGCACGTCTTGTCGCCAGCGGTGCTCACCACGATGCCCTGGCGAACTTTGCGAGAGTTGCGTTCTTCGCTCATACTCTTTAAGTCCTTTCAGTTCGCTCTTGACTTATGCGGAGAGCTCACGGGCGCGCATTTCGGTCTGGATGCGCGCGATGTCCTTCTTTACCTGCTTGACGCGAGCCGTGTTGTCCAGCTGGCTGGTAGCCATCTGGAAACGCAGATTGAACAGCTCGGCACGCGCCTCCTTAAGCTTCGCCTGCAGGTCGTCGGCGGAAAGTTCACGGATTTCGCTAGCCTTCATTATTCCTGGCCCTCCGTTTCGCGAGAGACGATCTTGCACTTGATGGGCAGCTTGTTGATGGCCAGACGCAGAGCTTCCTTGGCGGTAGCCTCGTCGACGTCGCTGACCTCGAACATGATGCGGCCAGGCTTGACGACAGCGACCCATGCCTCGGGATTACCCTTACCGGAACCCATTCGGGTTTCAGCAGGCTTCTGGGTGATGGGCTTATCGGGGAAGATCGTGATCCAGACCTTACCGCCACGCTTCATCTGACGCGTGATGGCGATACGAGCAGCCTCGATCTGGCGGTTCGTGATCCAATGAGCCTCGAGGGCCTGAATGCCCCACTGGCCGTGGTTCAGACGCGTGCCGCCCTTGGCCTTGCCCTTCATAGAGCCACGCTGCACCTTACGATGCTTTACACGCTTGGGTACTAGCATTATTTATTCCCCCTATCGTTGTTACGACGACGGTTAGGACGGGAGCTAGAGCCCTCCAGAGCGGGTTCCGGAGCCTTCTGGCCCGGCATGACCTCGCCGTGGTACACCCACACCTGAACGCCGATGGCGCCCATCTGCGTGTTGGCGGTGTAGAAACCGTAGTCAATCTTCGCACGCAGGGTATGCAGGGGCACGCGACCCTCGCGATACCACTCGCGGCGGCTCATTTCAGCGCCACCCAGACGGCCGGCGCACTGGATACGGATGCCCTTGGCACCGCTCTTGCGAGCGGACTGAACAGCCTTGCGCATAGCGCGACGGAAGGCAACGCGGCCTTCCAGCTGCTCGGCCACAGACTGGGCGATGAGGGTAGCGTCGAGTTCGGGACGCTTGATTTCGACAACTTCGACGCTGACGGGGCCGTTGGCCACCTTCGAGAGCTTCTTGCGAAGCGCATCGATTTCCGCGCCCTTCTTGCCGATCACAACACCCGGGCGAGCCGTGGTGATGATGATCTTGATCTTGTCGCCGGCGCGCTCGATTTCCACCTTGGAAACGGCTGCACGAGCGAGCTGCTTGTCGAGGTATTCGCGAATAGCGAGGTCGTTCTCGAGCGTAGACGCGTAATCCTTATCGGCATACCAGCGGCTGCGCCAGTTTTCGATGACGCCGAGGCGGAAGCCGGTGGGGCTGACTTTCTGTCCCATGTGTTTTATGCCTCCTCTCGGGTGCCAACGATAATGGTGATGTGGCTCGTGCGCTTGCGGATGCGCGAAGCGGAGCCCTTTGCACGAGGACGAATGCGCTTCAGCGTGGGGCCTTCGTCGACATAAGCGGCCTTGACCACGAGCTGGTTCGCGTGCACATGATCCTTGTGCTCTGCGTTGGCAACAGCCGAGTTGAGCGTCTTCTCGACGGTTTCGGCGATAGCGCGTTCGGTGTACGCCAGGATCTCACGAGCCTGAACGACGGACTTGCCGCGCACCTGGTCTACGACGATGCGAGCCTTGCGGGGCGAGACGCGCACGTAGCGAGCGATTGCTTTAGCTTCCATGTTCTATCCCTCCCTACTTATTTCGCGTGGCCGCGGAACGTACGCGTGGGAGCGAACTCTCCCAGCTTGTGGCCAACCATGGATTCGGTGATGTATACCGGCACGTGCTTGCGACCATCATGAACGGCGATGGTGTGACCCACCATTTCCGGGAAGATGGTGCTAGAACGGGACCAGGTCTTGATGACGTCCTTCGTGCCCGCAGCGTTCATCGCATCGATGCGACTGAGAAGGCGCGGTTCCACAAAGGGACCTTTTTTCAAACTTCTGCTCACATTAACTCCTAGCTAATTCGCGCTACTTCTTGCGACGACGGATGATCAGGCGGCTCGAAGCCTTCTTCGGGTTGCGGGTGCGATGGCCCTTGGTGGGAACGCCCCACGGAGAAACAGGATGACGACCGGCGGTCTTGTTCTTGCCCTCGCCACCACCATGGGGATGGTCGACGGGGTTCATGACGGTACCGCGAACGGTAGGACGGACGCCCATCCAGCGCTTGCGGCCAGCCTTGCCGATCTTGATGTTGCCATGCTCGGCATTGCCAACTTCGCCAATGGTGGCGCGGCAGGTTACAAGCACGCGACGCATTTCGGAGGAGGGCATACGCAGGATAGCGTAGTTGCCTTCCTTACCCATGAGCTGGATGCTGGTGCCAGCGGAACGAGCCAGGGCAGCACCCTTGCCGGGCTGCAGCTCGACGGCATGCACGAGCGTACCAACGGGGATAGCCGACAGGGGCATTGCGTTACCGGGCTTGATGTCGGCGCCTTCGCCGGAAAGCACCGTGTCACCCACGCACAGACCCTTCGGATGCAGAATGTAGCGCTTCTCGCCGTCCACGTAGTGGAGCAGAGCGATGCGAGCGCTGCGATTCGGGTCGTATTCGATGGTGGCAACCTTGGCGGGCACGCCGTCCTTGTTGCGCTTGAAATCGATAAGACGATAACGACGCTTCACGCCGCCGCCCTGATGGCGGGTGGTGATGCGACCGTAGTTGTTGCGGCCTGCCTTCTTCGGCAGAGGACGCAGCAGCGACTTTTCCGGCTTATCCGTCGTGATCTCCGCGAAATCGGAGACCGTCTGGAAGCGTCGGCCGGGGCTAGTCGGCTTGAATTGCTTGACTCCCATTCAAATTTCCTTTCTGTCTCTGTGGCACACGATCGCCGCTTAGCTTCAGCCTGGGATAGCCGAGGCTTACGACCCCGTTTGTTACCACGCGCCCGGGTGTATCCATACACACAGTGACGCAAAGATGTATTCTAGATTGCTAAGGAGGTACTCGCAAGTGTCCCACTAAATAGTCACAAACACTCGCACAGGGAAAACGCGTGCGCAACGAAGGGGCACGCGAGGCGAAAAGAACGCCTATGAGAACGCGCCGAATCGAGCGGCGCCAAGCGATGGACACATACTATATAGGCCCGTTTTGGCTAGCTCCAGAGATGCGGCAAATCCTCCATCAATTCACCCCTCCGCACGCCCAAAACTTATCTATATATATGTAGGCTTACCATGATTATCACGCCCCATGTGGGGGGCTACTGATAAAATGGGCGCATTGTGCCCGAACGCCCAAGGAGGATCGAGAGGTCTTGAACCCCACGCTCACCATAGCGATGCCGTGTTACAACACCGCAGAATACCTCGATCAGTGTTTTGATTCCCTGCTCGACAAGGTTTCGGGCATTGAAGTCGTTGCCATCGACGACGGTTCCACCGACGAGACGCTTTCCATTCTAGAAGGCTACCAGCGCCGTTACCCCGAAAGCGTGCGCGTCTTCCATCAGGAAAACGCCGGCTGGGGCGGCGCCATCAACCATGCTCTGCGCGAAGCCCACGGCACCTTCATGCTCGTGCTCGACTCCGACGATCATCTGGATGCCGAAGCGCTTGAACGCGTCGTGCGCAAGATCGAGGAGCTCGACGAGCAGAACGCGGAAGTCGACCTGTTCGTTACCAACTTCGTGTACGACCATGTGGCCGACAAATCCACCAAGCAGATCAGCTATCGCAATATGATGCCGCGCGATCGAGCCTTCACGTGGGCCGATACGAAGAACCCCTCCATTTCGGAGTACTTCATGATGCACGCCATGACGTACCGCGTGCAAACGCTGCGCGAAAGCGGCCTGATGCTGCCCGAGCATGCCGCGTACATGGACAGCATTTACGCGTTGCATCCGCTCCCCCACGTGCGCAACCTGTACTACATGGACGTCGATCTGTACTTCTACCTCATCGGTCGCGAAGGCCAGTCCATCGAAATCGAGGTACTGAAGAAGCACATCGGCGAACAGCTGCAGGCAACGCGCAACGTTATCGACGACTTCGACTACGAAGAGCTACGCGCGCAGAGTCCGCAGATGGCCGACAGCATCGCTCGCTATCTATCCACGATGATGACCGTTTCGACCATTTACCTATTTAAAATCAACACTGAGGCATCAATCGCCGAGGTTCGCGCCATCTGGAAGTACCTTGAGGAGAACGACCCCGCCATGTACCGCTTCGTGAAGCATTCCATGGCTGGCTGGACGTACCGTCGCACTCCCCTCGGGCGCGCTCTTGCCCGTGGCGTGTACTCATTTGTGAATAGGATTTTCAAGTTCGCGTAAGCCCACGCAAGGGGGATGCGCATTAGGGACTTGCAGGGAAAGGCACCCATGCAGGATACGGAAAAGCCGATACGGGAAGAGGAAGAAGTAATTGAAGAACCCCACATGAAGGGGAAGATTCTCAATATCGTTCTACTCGTTTTAGCTTTCGCGCTTCTGTGCGTATATCTTTTCGTTGGCGGCGAGGCAAGCGAACTTGCCGAAGCCGTAAGCGACATCCGCTGGACGTGGCTCACCCTCGCCCTTCTGATGGTGGTTGCATACTGGGTTCTCGAAAGCGTCTGCATTCAGATCTTCGCGAACAAGATGCACCCTGGCTTCAAGTTCTACAAGACCAATATCGTTACCGTGATAGGCCAGTACTTTAACTGCGTCACTCCCCTTTCCAGCGGTGGCCAGCCGTTCCAGGCCTACTACTACCGACGCTTCGGCATGCCGTACTCGAAATCGATTCCCATGCTCCTGTGTCGCTTCATCTCCTACCAGCTTTCCACCACGACGTTCTGCGCAATCGTACTCCTGCTGCGCTTTACATACTTTACCGACGAGAATCCGGCGCTCATGGCCTTGGTAATCGTTGGCTTCATCGGCGGCCTGGGCCTCATGACGATGCTCCTCCTACTTGCATTCTGGCGCTCTGGCACGCAGCACGTAGTGCATGTCGTCCTTCGCCTGGGAGCAAAGATTCGCCTCGTGAAAGACCTGGAAGGTTCGCTTTCCTGGGCCGACAAGCAGATTGGCGACGCCTACCGCGAGATTCAGTTCCTGCTGCACGAGCCCAAGCTCCTCGCAAAATCATCTGCCGTCACGTTCATCCAGCTAGCCGAGTACTTCTCGATTTCCTACGTGATCTACCGCGGCTTTGGCTACGTCGATGCCGACTTCCTGTCCATCGTATCCTGCCAGGCGTTTGTGTACATGATTTCCTCGTTCGTGCCCACGCCCGGCGCCGTTGGTGCCGCCGAAAGTTCCTACGCGCTCTTCTTCAGCACTATCTACCCGAATAGCGCCGTCGTCGCACTCTCCACCTTCATCTGGCGTCTGCTGACGTTCTACTTCCCCATCGTCATGGGCATGGTGCTCACGCTTATCGTGAACCATTCCAAGACGCTCACGCGGCAGTAAGCTTTTTCGGGTTGTCCGGTCGGTCGGCCGCATGGCCCCTTTGGGACACCCGCTCCGCTGCTCGCGGCCCCGCGGTTGCTCCCCGGACAGGAACGTTCGGCTTCGCCTCCGTTCCAGCCGGCAGGACCCAACGAGGCCGCTCGTGCGCTCGCTGGTTCATGCTTTTACTTCGCGCTGCTCGGGGTTGCGGCGTAGATTTGCGTGAAGCTTTGCTTCCCGCTCTCTACGCCGCAACAAGTCGGATCGTAGCCATGTCGTTCTGTGAGCCAAGG
>NZ_JAZZJS010000025.1:0-19084 GCF_056180635.1 Denitrobacterium sp.
GAGGAGTAAGAGATGACGCAGCTTTCAGCCAGTCAGCTCGCCGTGCTGGAGGAGTCGCCCTACAAGGCCGATTTCCCCCTGCTCGCGGGCAATCCCGATCTGGTGTTCCTCGATACGGCCGCCACGGCGCAGCGCCCCGCGCGCGTGCTCGACGCCCAGCGCACGTTCTACGAGACGATGAACGCCAACCCCCTACGCGGCCTGTACCGCCTTTCCGTGGAAGCCACGCAGTCCATCGAGGATGCGCGTGCGCGCATCGCCCGATTCATCGGCGCCGTGGACGAAGCGGACAAGCCCCTGGGCAATTCCATCGTGTTCACGCGCAATGCCAGCGAGTCGCTGAACCTGCTGGCCCAGACGCTGCCCCAGGTCGTGGACCTGCAGGAGGGTGACGAGGTGGTGATTTCCATCATGGAGCACCATTCCAACCTCATCCCCTGGCAGCAGGTGTGCGCGCGAACGGGTGCGAACCTGGTATACCTGCGTCTCGATGAGTCGGGGCGCATCTCCCAGCAGGAAATCGAGGACAAGATCGGCCCGCGTGCCAAGATCGTCTCGGTTACCCACGTGTCCAACGTACTGGGCGTGGAAAACGACATTCCCGCCATCGCGAAGCGCGCTCACGACATGGGAGCCCTGTGCGCCGTCGACGGTGCGCAGTCGGTGCCCCATCTGCCGGTTGACGTGCGCGAACTCGGTTGCGACTTCCTGGCGTTTTCCGCTCACAAGCTGGGCGGGCCGATGGGCATCGGCGTGTTGTGGGGCCGCCCCGAGCTGCTTGACGCGATGCCTCCGTTCCTCACGGGTGGCGAGATGATCGATACCGTTACCGAGGATGGCGCCGTGTGGGCTCCCGTTCCGCAGAAGTTCGAAGCGGGTACGCAGGATGCCGCTGGTTCGTATGCCACCGACGAAGCCATCGCCTACCTCGAGGGCGTGGGCATGAGGGAAATCGAGGAACGCGAGCGCCTGCTCACGACGTACCTGGTCGACCGCCTGGGCGAACTCGACTACATCACGGTCATCGGGCCCAGCGATGGTGCCGAGCATATCGGCTCCGTTGCCTTCGACGTGCAGGGCATTCACCCGCATGACGTGGCGTCGATCCTGGATTCCCAGGGCGTTTGCATTCGCGCCGGGCATCATTGCGCCCAGCCGCTGCTGGCCTATCTTGGCTGGCAGAGCACGTGCCGCGCGAGCGTGGGATTTTACAACGACAAGGCCGATATCGATGCGCTCATCGATGGCCTGCAGAAGGTCTGGGGGATATTCCATGGATGTAACTAGCCTGTACAATGCTCAGTTCATCGACCACGTCAGCCATCCCGACTATAATTACGAGCTGGAAGACGCCACGCATGAGCACGACGGCATCAATCCGTCGTGTGGCGACGAGCTTCACATCGCCGTGCGCATCGACGAAGACGGCCGCATCGGCGAGGCGTCGTACACGGGCCATGGCTGCGCCGTTTCCATGGCGTCGGCCGACATCATGAGCGATATGATGATTGGCAAGACGAAGGAAGAGGCCATCGAGCTGTGCAATCTGTTCGCCGCAATGCTCACCGGGGCTGAACGCGACGAGGAAAAGCTGCAGCGGGAACTCGACGAGGCCATGCTTCTGCAGAACATTCGCCATATGCCCGCGCGCGTGAAGTGCGCCGAGCTCTCGTGGCACACCATGGCGGAAATGCTTCGAAATTCTGGTTCCGAAGCGTCCACGACGGAATAAAATCAAACGTAGTGGTATGGGCTACGTGTAAGAAGGGGATTGAATGTCAGGCATGTATTCGACAAAGGGACGCTACGCGCTGCGTGCCATGGCCGATTTGGCCATGCACGATGGATGGGTGTCGTTGGGCGACGTGTCGAAACGGCAGAACATCTCGCGTAAGTACCTCGAGCAGGTCATCGCCCTCATGGTGAAGGCCGGCTACGTTCGAAGCACGCGCGGCAAGGGCGGTGGGTACCAACTTGCCGTCGCCCCCGAAAAGCTCACGCTCGGGCAGATCCTGCGCGCGGCGGAAGGCTCGCTTGCCCCCGTCGAATGCCTCGACTGCACGAATGGCGAGGTATGCCCCATCATGGACAGCTGCCCCACCATTTCCATGTGGCGCGATCTGGGCAAGATTACGGCCGAGTATCTGAACGAAAAGACGCTGGCCGACATTGTTACCGCTGCACCGGAAGAGGAAGAAGAGGAAGCTCTTCGCGCGTAGCTCGTTTCGCGAAACGCTTGGTTGCAAGGCCCCGCTCCGGCGGGGCTTTTTCGTGTGCGCTAATTCCTTGTAGACTCGTGGAATTTATCTGAACGGGCGGCATACGCCCCAGCTTTCTTTGACGTTCAGGAGCGCCCCACGCGTTTCATGTGCGAAAATGGGCACACATACGCTAGCAATCATATGCGAGCGGCTCGCTGGGGGAAGCAAACGAAAGGCAGGGCTGTGTTCTCATTTGTGGCAGAATATCTGGCTCTGGTAATCCTTTGCATCATTGTGGGCGTGGTTGGGCGCCGCGATTACCTTAAGGCCACCGACCAGTTCCGCTTCTTCATCAGCATCGTGCTCGCGGCCATTTCCGTTGTTGTCGACGCCCTGTGCGTGGTTACGATCGACCATGCGGCCGAGCTGCCGCTTTGGGTTAACTACATCGACAACGCGCTCTACTACATCATCTGCTTCATCATGGTGTCGAGCTTCACCGACTACGGCTTTAGCTTCATGCTCCGGCGCGTGGGCGACCATATGGCGCTCACGTTCGCGTCGCATGCCAACCACATCATCTGCATCGTGTGCGTGGTGCTCACGCTCTTCAATCCCGTCACGCAATGGATGTTCTACATCGCGGCCGATTTCACCTACGTGCACGGTCCGCTGTGGACCATCGGGTATGTGCAGGTGGGCGCCATGTTTACCCTGGTGTGCGGCTGCACGGTGATCTACTACAAGGAAACGAGCCGCGCCATGCTGCGCGTCATGCGCATTTCCCTGCCTGTGCTCGTGGCCATGATCGCCTTCCAGGTCATCTTCCCGAACACCATGATGAATGGCATCATGGCCGCCGTATTCTCGCTCATTTTGCTTCTCGTGCTGCAATCGACCAGCATCGAGACCGACGCTCTCACGGGGCTGGGGAATCGCTTCGCGTTCATTGCGGCGGCTGGCTTATGGACGGAAGCGCGCCACCCGCGTCGCATCGTGGTGGTGCTGGTGGAAGGGCTCGAGAACATCAACTCCACGTACGGTACCGACGTGGGCGATCGCATTCTCATGCTGGCTGCCGAAAAGGCGCGCGTGGGGTGCGCGGGCGGCGAGGTGTATCGCATCAGCGCCACGTCGATTGCCCTGGTGTTCAGCTGGAAAGACAAGCGCACGGGCGAGGAGATTATTGCGTACGTGAACGAAAACGTGCCGAAGTTCGCCGAGATAGACGGCGACAAGCTGCCCGTGCAGACGAGCATCATCGACTATGCGGCAAGCACGGTAAGCGGCCCGCACCAGATCATCGAGCGCATCGAGTACGCGCGCGATGAGATCCACCGCCATCGCATTTCGTCCATCCGCGTCGACGACGCGCTCATCGCGGAAGTGGAAAGCAAGAAGCGCCTCACGCGCTATCTGGAAGAATCCGTGGCGCTCGACAAGTTCGACGTATGGATTCAGCCCGTGTACAACGTGCGCGACGGCCGCCTGTGCTCGGCCGAGGCGCTCGTGCGCCTGAAGGGGCCGCGCGGCGAGTACATCCCGCCGTCGAAGTTCATCGCCATTGCGGAAGACAGCGCGCTCATCATGGAAATCGGCGAGCAGGTCATGCGCAAGCTCTGCACGTTCATGCAGGAGCATCCCGATCTGCCGTTGAGGATGGTGTCGGTGAACCTGTCGCTGCGTCAGCTTTCCGATAGCCATTTCCCCGATTATCTCGACCGCATCGTCGAGGAGTCGGGCCTTTCACGCGAACTTATCGCCTTGGAAATCACCGAGCGCATGTTCGCAGCAGATGACCGCGTGGCCGCCACGCTGAAAGAGCTGGTGAACCGTGGATACCAGTTCCTCATGGACGACTTCGGCACGGGCTTTTCGAACTTCGCCGCGATGCTCGATTTCCCCTTCCGCTTCATCAAGCTCGACCGCATTCTGCTGGCTGCCGCGCAGGAAGACGGCTACGACACCATCCGCACGCTCGCGCGCCTGTTCCATCATGGCGGCTACGAGGTGGTCATCGAGGGCGTGGAAACGGCCGAGCAGGCACGCAAGGTCATCGAATGCGGCGTCGACTATATTCAGGGCTTCTATTACGCGCACCCCATGCCGCTCGAGCAGGTGCCCGATTACCTGGAGCGTTCCGTACCGAATCGCCTCGTCGAAGCGCCGAAGCGCTACGGCATGAAGGTCAACGGCAAGGTGCCGGCAAAGGTGTGCCCCATCGTTTCCCATACTGGAGGTCAGTCATGATTCCCGTTCAGCGCAGGGTTGAAGGAGCGCCTGTGCTCGATGTGCCCGATGTGGTGCGTCTCGAGCACGAGATTGATGCCGCGGGAACGCCCCTGGCGGAACTCATGGATCGCGCAGGCGCGGCCGTGGCCGAACGCGTGCTTTCGTATGGCGCTTCTCCCACCCAGCCGGTAATCGTCTTGGCTGGTCCGGGCAACAACGGCGGCGACGGCTGGGTGGCTGCGCGCCTTCTGCGGGAACGCGGCCAGGCCGTGCACGTGCTTAGCGTGAAGGAGCCCGCCGCCATAGAGGCGCAGCCGGCGCGCGACGCCGTCGATCGGGCGCTTGCCGCAGGCGTTGCCTATTCGGTTGCCGCGAAAGACGGCGATGCGGCCCGTGCGATGGTGCATGAGGCGCGGGTTGTGGTAGACGCCCTGTTGGGCACGGGTTTTGCGGGAAGCGAAGTGCGCGGCGTTGCGGCCGAGCTCATCACATGGGCGAACGAGGCGCGCGAGGAGGGCGCGCGGCTTCTGGCCGTCGACGTTCCCAGCGGCCTTTCCGCACAGACGGGAGCTGCCGCCGAGCCGTGCGTGCGCGCTAGCGAAACGCTCACCATGATGGTTTTGAAGCCCGGACTGGTTGCCGCGGATGCACGTGAGCGCTGCGGCGATGTGCAGGTCGCCGAAATCGCCGACCTATCCGGATTCCTTGGGTAGTTCCGTGCGAAGTGCGTGTATAACAGGGCATGCGGGCGGTGTTCCGCATGCGTGTATCGAGGAGGGAAAGCGCCTTGTCTAGCTCTCAGAAGCTCAAACTGCTGCATATCTTGAAGATGATCCGCGAGGAAACCGACCCCAACCATGGGCTCACCATGGGCGAAATCATCGACCGCCTTCGCGAGAAGGGCATTTCGGCCGAGCGCAAGAGCGTATATTCCGATATCGAAACGCTGAAGGAATTCGGCATATCCGTAGAGAAGTACCAGCGTCAGCCCGTCGAGTACGCCCTTTCCGAGCGCGACTTCGAGCTACCCGAGCTCATGCTTCTGGTTGATGCCGTGCAGTCGAGCCGCTTTCTTTCCGAGGGAAGCTCGAATGCCCTGGTGAAGAGCATCCGCCATCTTGCCTCCACGCCCGAGCGCACCGCGCTCTGCAAGCAGGTGCACGTGCATGGCAGGCCCCGTTCCCAGTCGCAGTCCGATTTCCTCACCGTCGACAAGCTGCAGGAGGCCATGGCCACGGGCGGCAAGCTGTCGTTCCGCTACGTGCGCTACGACATTCACAAGAACAAGGTCGCCACGAAGGATGGCGCGGCCCACGTGGTCACGCCCATCAATCTCACGTATTCCGATGGCAATTACTATCTGGTGGCGTTTAGCGATGCCGACCAGGAGATTCGCAACTATCGCGTCGACCGCATGGAACAGATCGAGAGTCTGCCCGAACCTGCGGAGCGCAACGAGGCAATCGCCGCGTACGACCCCGACGAGGTGGGGAAGTGCGTGTTCGGCATGTACGACGGCCAGCGCGTCACCGCCAAGCTGAAGGCGACGGAAGGCGTGATGAACGTCATCATCGACCGCTTTGGGCGTGACGTGCACGCCGTGGCCCTGGAAGACGAGGGCAAGGCGCGCGTCACCGTAACCGTGAAGGAGAGCCCCGTGTTCTTCGGCTGGCTTGCCCAACTGGGAAGTGACATCGAAATCGAGTCGCCCTCGTGGCTGCGCGAGCATTACGCCAGCTTCCTGCGTGGCATTCTGGAGTCGTATAGCGACTAGGGGCGCCTGTTCTTTCCCTATCCGAAAACGCGCCGGCACCTGGCATGTTTGCTATTATTGGTGTCAATTGCCAGCTAAGGGGGAAGGAACCTTATGGGCACTCGTTATAACGATGTCTGGGTAACTGGGTCTGCGGGTTATCTGGGTCGCGAAATCGCGCATCGCCTGGCCGATTGCGGCTATACGGTGTATGGAACCGACGAAGACGTGGACATCACCGATTTGTGCCAGGTGAAGGAGTTCATCCAGCGCAACAGGCCGCAGCTCGTCGTGAACTGCGCGGGCCTGCGTCGTAGCTTGGTGACGCATCACAACAAGCAGGAAGCCATCGAGGTGAACGGCCTGGGGCCGCGCAACCTGGCCATCGCCACTGCGGGCATCGATTCGCTGCTCGTGCAGTTTTCCAGCGACGACGTGTTCGGGCGCCATATGCCCCTGCCCGTCGACGAATTCGACGCGCCGCAGCCCGACACCACGTATGGTAAGTCGAAGCTGGTGGGCGAGAACTTCATCCGCGAGCTCAACCCGCGCCATATCATCATCCGCTCGTCGTGGCTCTACCATGCCGACGGCGGTACGCTGGGCGAAATCGTGCAGGCGGCCCAGGAGGGCAAGGCCATCCAGGCGCGTACCGACCAGATTGCCTGTCCCACGTCGGTGCGCACGGTTTTCCATTTCCTGAAGCGCGCCGTTGCCGCGCAGGAGTATGGCCTGTTCCACGTGGTTAGCTCGGGCAGGTGCAATCGCCAGGAGTTCGCGCGCGAGGTGTATAGGCTCATGGGCGCCAACCCCGAGCTCGTCACGGCTGCCGAATGCAATCCCGATACCGCTCAGAACATCATTCTCGATCCGCTCATGGTGAAGATGACGGGCGTCATGGAGCTGCCCACGTGGCAGCGCGACCTCGAGTGCTACCTAAGGCGCGTTGGCATTGCCGCAGAAGGAGGCGCCCGATGAGCAAGAAGCCTGAACAGCTTTCCGCCGTCGATACGCTCGAGGGCAAGAGGGCTCATCGCATCGGGCTTACCGGCCAGATTCTCATCGCGCTCGCGCTGGGCATCGTCTGCGGTATCGTGTTCCACTACCTCATTCCCGATAGCCCCATCAAGACCGATGTCTTCGTGAATGGCATCTTCTACGTTGTGGGCCAGGCGTTCATCCGCCTCATGCAGATGCTCGTCGTGCCCCTGGTGCTCTGCTCCATCGTGTGTGGCGCCGCCGCCATCGGCGACGTGAAAACGCTGGGCAAGGTGGGCGTCAAGACGCTGCTGTTCTACGTTTGCACCACGGCGCTTGCCATTTCCATCGCCCTCGCAATCGGCACGCTCGTGTCGCCTGGCCTGGGCGTCGACACGTCGGCTATCCAGGCGAACGCGTCCACGTCTTCGGTTGCCACCACCGAAACGAGCATCGTCGACACGCTTCTGGGCATCATCCCGAAGAATCCGTTCAACGCCATCGCCGAAGGCGACATGCTGCCGGTGATCTTCTTTGCGCTGTTCGTGGGCATTCTCATTGCCGTCATGGGCAGGAAGGTCGAAAACCTGCACCGCCTGTTCGAGCAGGGCAACGAGCTCATGATGAAGATGACCGAGGCCGTAATGAAGGTTGCTCCGCTGGGCGTCTTCTGCCTGCTGGCCAACACGTTCGCCAAGTTGGGCCTCGACATGTTCCTGCCCATGCTGAAGTACATGGGCGCCGTTATCGGCGCGCTGGCCATTCAGTGCTTCGTGGTCTACGCCATCCTGTTCGTGGTGTTCACGCGCCTGAATCCCATCACGTTCTTCAGGAAGTTCGCGCGCGTGATGATCTTCGCGTTCTCCACCAGCTCTTCGAATGCCACCATCCCGCTGAACATCGAGACGCTGTCCGAGCGCATTGGCGTGAAGCGCCGCATCTCCTCGTTCACCATCCCGTTGGGCGCCACCATCAACATGGATGGCACCTCCATCATGCAGGGCGTGGCGGTCGTGTTCACCGCCCAGCTGTTCGGCGTGAACTTGGGGCCTGCGGAAATCGCCACGGTCATCGCCACGGCTACGCTTGCCTCCATTGGTACGGCGGGCGTCCCCTCGGTTGGTCTGGTCACGCTTTCCATGGTGTTCAACTCGGTTGGCCTGCCGCTCGAGGGCATCGCCATGATCATGGGCATCGACCGCATCCTCGACATGCTGCGCACCTCCGTGAACATCACGGGCGACGCTGTGGTTACCACTATCGTGGCGAAGCAGGCGGGCGAATTCGACCGCGCCGTCTTCGACGATCCCACGGCCGGCGTTCGCGAAATGCACCTCGACGACGTGTACGACGAGGAATTCTAGTTTTCAAACGTGCAACCGCATAGCACTTACGAAACGTGCCCCGACTCCGAATGGAGCGGGGCACGTTTCGTGGGAGGGGATGTATGTGCGTTCGTTAGACGGCCGCGCGGTAGCGGTCGAGCATGTTCGCGCGCTGCTCCTGCAGCCATGCCGTCACGCCGTCGATGCCTTCGCCCGTGCGGGCGGAGGTGACGAAGATCTTGATGTTCGGGTTCAGCGTGCGCGCCTGCTTCACCAGGGCGTCCATGTCGAAGTCGGGGTTAACCGGCAGGTAGTCGCTCTTCGTTACGATGAGCGCGTCGACGACGCTGAACATGGGCGGGTACTTGTACACCTTGTCGTAGCCTTCGGGCACGGAAAGGAGCATGACGCGTGCGTGGGCGCCCGTGTCGAAATCGGCGGGGCACACCAGGTTGCCGATGTTTTCCAGGAACAGGTAGTCGTAGCTGGCGTCGCCGAAGGCCTGGTTCGCCTGCTCGACCATGCCCATTTCCACATGGCACACGCCGCGCGTGTTCAGCTCCACCGAGGGAACGTTGGCTTCCTTGATTTTCAGGGCGTCGACATCAGATTCCAGGTCGGCCTCGATAACCGCCATGCTCTGCCCTCCAGCGCTCCGGAGGGATTTGATGAGCGCAAGCAGAAGGGTGGTTTTGCCGGCTCCGGGGGAGGCCATGATGTCCAGGAAGAACGTGCCGCTGGCGGCCTTCGCCTCGCGAAACCTCTCGGCGGCGATATCGTTCTTCGCAAGCACGTCCTTGCGTACTTCGATGATACGCGTCTTTTCCATTGCCCCTCCTTAGGGTGATGCCGCAGTGGGGTGCGGCAGGGTAACACTGATTCGCCACGTACTATGTGGCCGCGACATGCGTCGATGGGCGCTACGCCTGCACGGGCGCGGTCGCCTCCTTCGTGACCTCGGCGTTTTCGGGCTCATCCTCCGCTGCTTCGATGCTGCTAATGGAGAACTCCATGCCGCGCAGGAACGAGCAGTCGTCCGTGGCGCCGCATGCAGGGCACGCGCGCGGCTCCCTGCGGATGTACTCAACGTGGAATGGGGTTCCGCAGGCGTTGCAGCGCATGGTGTAGGGGATGCGGTGGATGATGACCTCCGCGCCTTCCGCAACGGTTCCTCGCGCAAGGTGGCGGAATAGGCCTTCGAAGTATTCCTCGACGATGTCGCGGCCTTCGCCGATGACCAGGTAGACGGCCCGCACGCGGCTCACGCCAGCGGCGTTCGCCTCTTCCGTGACGATGTCCACGACGTTGCGGACGTATGACATTTCGTGCATGGCCGTCTCCTGTTCTGGCTATCGGGAATTGCTAGCCGACGTAGTCGACGAGCTGGCCGCGGGCCATGCGGTCCTTGGCGAAGTACTTGTTGCAATCGACGTAGTCGATCGGCAGGTCGGGGTACGTGGGGTTCTCGGTCAGGACGCGTGCCGAGGCGGGGCACACCAGGGCGCACTGGCCGCAGCGCACGCAGGCCTTGTCCATGATGCAGGTACCGTCGGTGTCCTGCGTGATGGAGCTCATGGGGCAGCGCTCGACGCACTTGCCGCACTTCAGACACTTGTCCTTGTCGTAGTTCAGCAGGTAGGCGCTGTAGTACGTGGAGCACTCGGCCTCGCCGTTGATGGCGCGGTAGGCCATGAGGTTGCCGCAGCTCTTGGAGTGGCAGCTGCAGATGATGTCGGCGTCCTTCGCGCATACCGACTCGACGACCATGCCGTGGTCGATGGCATCTTCCACGATGGCGATGGCCTCGTCCTGCGTGATTTCCTCTCCGATGTCATTCTCGATGAAGTACTCGGCCATTTCGCCCAGCGACAGGCAGGTGCGCGTGGGGTGGGATTCGTCCCAGGGCACGCCCAGGGCCTTCCACATGGTGCGGCACTGGCAGGGGGAAACCGTGATCTTGGTGTTGCGCTTGATGAGCGCGCGCCAGTCATGGCCTTCGGCCAGCTTGTCTTCCTTCACGACGTCCGCGCTCACGGGGTACGAGCGGAACAGCGGGAACGTGGTGTCGAAGCCCGACTCGCCGTTGGGGTCGGTGCCCTTGATGCCCTGGATGTCGAATTCAGCGACCTTGTCCATGCCCTTGTGATACAGGGCGTCGAGTTCGTTGAACTCCCAGAAGCCGTTGATGTAGGGCATCAGGATGAACAGGGGAAGGCCACCGCGGCGCACGCGCCAGATGAGGTTGCGCTTGGCCTGGTCTTCCAGGATTTCCAGGGCCTTCTCCTCCGAGATGCCAGCTGCGTATGCGTAATCACCGGCGGTGAAGTACTCGTGCATGGGCATCTTCAGGTAGTTTTCGGCGTCTTCTTCCGACCATAGGTACATGATCATTTCCCAGGAATGGGAATCGTTCGGAATCGAGCCGATGCCGCGGCCGATACGGTTGATGCGGTTGCGCATACGCACGTACAGGGCAGGGATAACCGTGCCGTCGTCGCACACCAGATCGCTCGTGACCTCGGTTTCGGTGAGCACCTTCTGCATGAGCTCGTCGCTCTTGGAGGGGTCGATCCACCCGCTCTTGGTGCCCGTTTCGGCAGCCTGTGCCGCCTTGGGTTCTTCGGCTTTCTCGGCCTGGTTCTTCGGGCTACTGCAACCCAGCAGTTCGAAGATGGGCATCATGCCCATGGCGCCGATGGCCGCGCCGCGAACGAAGTCGCGACGGTCGAGGCCGAGCCTCTTCTTCTCGCTTTCTTCCATGTTTCCTCCTCGTTTTGCTTGAGCAAAAACTCCCTGAGGAAAGGGTACTGGGCGAAAGAATGCGGACACAACAGACGATGTGAGGGGTTTTGTCTTGTAAGGCGCGGCTAACACCGCAGAAAGGCTATGCCTCCTGGGCAAACGCTCCAGCGTGCGTGCAGTAATCGGGCAGGGGATCGGCGCTCATGAAGGCGGGTTTCATGCTGAAGATGACCTCTGCGATCCATTGCGGGTCGTCTTGCATGCCCGTGGCGCACCATTCCATGAAGAGGTCGACGACTCCGTAGATGTAGGCGTCAATCTGGGCCTTCTGAGCTGCGATTTCGCAGGGTGAGCCATGGAAGAGCGCGTGGTAGTAGATGTCCTTCAGCTTCTTCAGGTAGCTGTCGCGGAAGCAGTTCTGGCCGGTGTGGTGGGGAAGCTGCTCGAAGAACGCGCGTTCCTCGATGGCCGTGCGGAACAGGTGCGTGCATGCCTCCTGCGTGTACAGGCCGCCGTCGAAGGCCTCGGCGAGCGCGAACGGCACGTGCAGGATGAGGTCGTTGATGTCGTGATAGCAGTTATAGAACGTCTGGCGAGCCGCACCCGATTCCTCGAGCACGTCGCGTACCGAAATCTTGTTGATGTCCTTGGTTTTGCAAAGCGCGAGCATGGCTCGCACAAAGCGGTCCCTTGCAGCCGGGGTGCCTCTCCTCATGCGCCCTCCTCTGTTCCCTCTCGCGGGGGATTTTAGCACGCGCGTAGGGCGGGGCTGCGGCACACGCCCAAAGGTGTTACGTATTTCGATTCCGTCTTACTGGATATGCAGTCTATAGGCACGCCACCTGGGGTTTCGTGATTCAGTATGCGCGCGGCTTTTCTGTGAAAGGGGCTTGCCAGTGTGGTTAGGTTAGGCTAACATTCGCGAAAGTTAGGAATGGCTAACGGATACGAAGCGAGGCGATATGGGCTGCGGTGAAAACACGAGCGCGAAACTCGATAGGAAGATCGTTCACAATTGTGCTCCCACGTTGGCTGCGATGAAGCCCGCGAGCCTCTTCACCGTGCACTTCATGGATGCGCGCAGCCAGAATGCCTGCGAGCAGGAGCGCGCCAGCCGCATCGTGCGCGGCGGGTTCCCGGCGGCGCTGCGTTCTGCGCGTGGTGATTTGCTTAGCGGTGGGGTAAGCCTGCATGTGCTTGCGGTTCGCCCTGGTAATGCGCTTGTTTTGGTATTCCGCCCCGAGCTGGTTGCCCGTGCGCTCGCAAACGCACGCACGAGCGAGTACTTGAGCGCGCTGGGGTATAGCGTCGAGTCGCTTGATGCCTGCATCGGCGAACTCGCGCGGCGCGTGCGCGCGTGCGACGCGCTGCCTGGCGACGAGCGCGGGAAGGCGTTTCCCCATGAGGTGGGCTTCTTCCTTGGCTATCCCTACGAAGACGTCGTCGCGTTCATCGAGGGCGAATCGGAGTGCCTGTGTACGGGCTGTTGGAAGGCGTACGGCGACGCCTGTTCTGCGCAGGCATGCTTCGAGGCGTACCGGCAGTGCGTTCGCAGGATGGATGCGTTGCACGCGCAGGGGGCCTCGCTTAGGCGCCTGGCCTGCGTCGATGCGGCGTCGTAAGCGTTCGGTTGGTAGTAATCCCAGATAAAGGAGAATCATATGAGCAAAGTGGCTGTTGTGTACTGGAGCGGCACGGGCAATACCGAGGCCATGGCGAACCTGGTGGCAGAAGGCGCCCAGGGTGCTGGGGCAGAGGTCGATATCATCCAGGCTTCCGATTTCGATTCGGCGAAGTTGGCGGAGTATGCCGCCGTTGCATTCGGCTGCCCCGCGATGGGCGACGAGGAGCTGGAAGATACCGAGTTCGAGCCCATGTACGACGAGGTAGAGCCTTCGCTCGACAGTCGTAAGGTCGTGCTGTTCGGCAGCTATGACTGGAACGATGGCGAGTGGATGGACATCTGGCGCGAGCGCGCCGAGGGCAACGGCGTGAACGTTGTCGATGCGGTTATCGCGAAGGACTATCCCGAAGGCGAAGCCGAGGAGGCGTGCAAGGCCGCGGGTGCGGCTCTGGCGTAACGCCTGGTTGGGGTGCTAGTGCTGAAACAATTCGGCGTGGCGTGCGTGCTTCTGCCGAGGGGAGCGACGGGCCGTGTGCCCGTCGCTTTTTGCGTATTGCCGTGCGCCGCGTGTTTTCAGCACGTTGATGAGTGCGCACATAATGCCCACGGGTCTCTCGTATACTGCATCTCGCACTATCTAGAGAATGCCAAGGAGACGACATGATCGAGAAGGATTACAAGACGCATGGCACGTGCGCGCGCATGATTCACGTGAAGATTGACGATGAGGGCATCGTGCGTGACGTGCAGTTCGAAAAGGGCTGCTCGGGCAATACGCAGGGCGTGAGTCGTTTGGCTATTGGGCGCCCCGCCACGGAAGTGGCTGATTTGCTGCGCGGCGTGGAATGCGGCCCGCGCCCCACGTCGTGCCCCGACCAGCTGGCCAAAGCCATCGATGAGGCTCTCGCACAGTAGCACTATTGCTCCGCTTGGAGTCGAGCGCATGCTTTCGCGCGCGTTCCCGCAGTTTGCGAGCGGCCACGCGTACGTGAGCGTCTAGCTACAACCGCCCTCACGCTTCCGCGCGAGGGCGGTTTGCTTTTTGCGGGGCGAGTACTGCGTGTAAGCGATTTGCTGCTGGTCGGCGATTGCGCTGCGACTTTTTCGCGACCTTTTTTGGTTCGAACTGTTGCTGCGTATGCCTACAATGACCTTCATGGAAAGGAGCGACCATGGGGGATTTTCAGTATTCGAGCACTCGAGTGGAAGTCGAGCGGAAGCTCGCGGCGGCGGTTGGGAAGACGCTTGGCGAAGTCGACAGCGCGTCCGTCTTCAGCAAAACCGTTGCCAAGCCCAAGATTACGGGTATAGCGGGCGATGTGGTCGAGCAATCCGTTATCGGATATCCCGCGAACTCCGGGCAAGAGCCCGACCTCGTGCTTGATGGAATCGAATACGAGCTTAAGACCACGGGCCTGCGCCGTTCCAAGAAACATGGCGATATCGAGGCTAAAGAGCCTATGTCCATTACGGCTGTTTCCCTTGATGTTATCGCAGGCGAGGAATTCGATACGTCGAACTTCTGGCATAAGGTCGAACGTCTGCTCATCGTGTATTACCTGTACGCCTCCGAAAGCACGGTACCTGCTGCGGGGTATGCATGCTTTCCCGTGGAAGGCTATCAGTTCCATGAGTTCACCCCGGATGAAATCGAGATGCTTCGAAACGACTGGCAGCTCGTGCACGATTTCGTTGCCCGTATCCAGGCGGAACACCCCAACGAAGAGGATAGAAAGAAGGAGTACCCGCGCCTTTCGTCGGCGTTACGCTCTGAGCTCATGCTTATCGACACTGCTCCGAAATATCCGCATCCGCCCCGTTTTCGCCTTAAGCGCTCGACGGTAACGGCGATGGCGCGCAAGCATTTCGGGGCGAAAATGGAGCGCCTGCCAAGCTCGTACACGTCATACTCGTCGTTGGATGCGATATGCCATGGATTCGCCGAGAAGTATCGGGGGAAGACGGTTGCCGAGCTTGCGGACCTTCTGGGTTTCTCGCTGCTCACGAAAAAGGGCAAAGAGAGGAAGGGCATTGCTGAAACTCTTGTTTGCGCGATGTTTGGAAGCCCCTCTTGCAAGATGGACAAGATTGAGCTTTTCTCGAAAATCGGACTCAAGGGGAAGAGCATCGTCCTCTCGAACGCGGGTGGACGCACCGAGGATATGAAGCAGTTCACCATCGACTTCGATCAGTTCACGGCGGATGCCGTGTTCGAAGAGTCGCAGATGTACGAGTACTTCGCGAATCATCAGCTTCTTTGCGTGGTGCTGCAGGAGCCCTCTGCTGAGGCCCCGCTCGCTAGCAACGTGTTCCTGGGCTTCAAGCGCCTTTCGTTCGACGATGCGTTTATCGAGTTGGAGGTTCGCCGCTTGTGGCAGTCGATCCGGGATCTAGTCGTTAACAAGACTCTGAAGTTCGTGCCCGCGATCGACAAAGCGGGTAACCCCGTCATCAATAAGACGGGCGTGCCGAAGGGCGCACCCAACTTTCCGAAGAGCAAGGATGGGTTGGTGTTCGTTCGCGGAACGGGAAGCGATTCCACGACGAAGAACGAATGCGTCAACGGCATTCGTATGTATTCGCAGCAGGTTTGGATTAAGGGCTCGTATGTTGTAGAGCGATTGGAAGGACTCAACTGGCTATAAATGTCGTGGTTCGCAGATATTCGATCTTGACAATGGTTTTCCATCGATCGATCATGGATTACGGCTATCATAGCCATTCAAAGATCGCGTACGAAGGGTAGGGCATGGCGGACGAGACCATTACAGTTGCGGAGATGTTCGCGGGCGTTGGCGGTTTCCGTCTGGCGCTCGATGGCTACGAAAACGATGCCCATCCCGAGTTCGCCCTGCCTGCAGCCGGTCCGTTCAAGACGATTTGGGCTAACCAGTGGGAACCGCCCGGATCTACCGCTCGTCAGTTTGCGTGGCGATGCTACGAAGAGCGATTCGGTGAAGGTAGCTGCGTTAACGTCGATATCAATCAGGTGCTCGACGAATACGAGGCGGGAACGCGTGACATTCCCGATTTTCGCATGCTCGTCGGCGGCTTCCCTTGCCAGGATTACTCGGTTGCCAAGCCCCTTCCGAAGGCTGGCGGCATCGAGGGCAAGAAGGGCGTGCTGTGGTGGGATATCTATCGCATGCTCCATTTGAAGAAGCCGGAATACCTGCTGCTCGAAAATGTCGATAGGCTGCTTAAGTCTCCCGCGAGTCAGCGTGGTCGCGATTTCGCAATCATTCTTTCATGCCTTGCCGAAGAGGGTTACTCGGTGGAGTGGCGCGTCATCAATGCCGCGGAGTATGGCATGCCGCAGCGCCGTCGACGTGTTTACATCTTCGGCGTGAAAACTAGCGAGCAGTGGAATCTCGAAGACCGCATGCTCCGCTCGGGCGTTATCGCGACGGCGTTTCCCATCTCGGATGGCTTCGACCGTCGTGCGGAATTCACCGTTCAGGGCGAGCCGTACCAGGTAAGCGCAACGTTTGGCGTTGGCGACAAGGTCTCTCGCTTTCAGAATGCGGGAGTCATGCAGGACGGCCATGTGCTAACCGCACGCACCTTCCCCGCATATGATGGACCTCGGGCGACGCTGGGCGACTTGCTCGTTCCTGATAGCGAAGTGCCCCAGGAGTTTTTCATTCCCGACGAGGAGATTCCGAAGTGGGAGTACCAGCGTGCGGCAAAGCGCGAACCCCGCACCACCGCTGCTGGTTTTGAGTACATGTACTCGGAAGGCGCCATGGCTTGGCCCGACCCGACGGATCGCCCCGCTCGTACTATCCTTACGGGCGAAGGCGGGCGTGCCGCGAGTCGCATGAAGCATGCCGTGCGGGGTGACTCTGGGCGTATTCGAAGGCTCGTGCCTGATGAGCTCGATCAGATTCAGATGTTTCCCAAGGGCTGGACGAACACGGGAATGACGAATGGCCACCGTGCGTTCGTCATGGGAAACGCGCTGGTCGTTGGGATTCCCCATCTGCTGGGCAAGGAAATCGCCAGGCGCGCAAGATAATCCTGACTGTCCAAAATATAGGACACCCGAACCGCAATTCTACCTATAATAGGCAACCGTACGCAACGCACCGCCGTGCCGCGCGTGCGGTTTCTTGTATATGGGGAAGGAGAAAAATGAACGATCAGGGACAGTCAGGGTCAAACGCAAGTGGTGTGTCGTCGGGGCAGGTGGCGTACGCCGTCCCCGTTTCTGCTAGTACTAAAGAACCGTTCTTCAAGAGCACGTGGTTCGTCGTGCTCCTCGCTGTATTTCTGCCCATTGCGGGTATTCCGCTTATGTGGGTGTTCGGCAAGCCGCAGAGCAAGGGCGCGCGCATCGCGCTCACCGTGTTCGGTGCGCTCATGATCATCGCGGCGCTTTCCGGCATGGGCCAGGGCGCCAGCTCTAGCTCGTACAGCCAGAACTCCAATCAAGCGGCTGTCACGCAGAACAGCTCGGATTCGGGTAATGGCGCAGCCGCTGCCACTGCGCCCGCTCCTACGCTCGAGTCCATTTCTGCAAGCTATACGGGCTCCACGGAAGAGGGCGTGAAGATCGACAAGGGCGTAACGGGCCTTACGGTTACCGGCGCGTATTCCGACGGCTCTAGCAAGAGCGTGACCAACTACAAGGTCGAGAACCCCTCTGCGCTAGTAGCGGGTGAATCCTCCGTTTACACCATTACGGCCGAGGGCGCTAGCTGCGAGCTTACGGTGTACTGCTCTACGCTGCCGCCGCAGCAGTACAAGGATTCGTGCGAGTGGATCGAGTACGAAGACCTGGCACGCAACGAAGCCGATTGGCTGGGCAAAGACGTAGCCTTCACGGGCGAGGTCATCCAGGTCCAGGAAGATAGCAAGGGCGCCATGTATCGCATCGACATTACGGAAGGCGCGTACGGCATCTGGACCGACACCGTCATCGTGTACGCCAACTCCAAGGCTAGCGGAACGCGCATCTTGGAAGACGACATCGTAACGGTGTACGGCATGTCTACCGGTCTGTATACCTACACGACCGTGCTGGGCGCATCCGTGACGGTACCCTCCATCGCAGCAACGTACATCGACCTCAACTAGCAGCTGCAACAATCATGTAGCGCGGCGCGCCTGGCGAAAGCTGGGCGCGCCTTCGTTTTGCCCATAGGTCTTCGGGGCTTGCTATCGAAGCTGCAAGCGCGCCTTGTCATTGGGTCACGCCGTTTCGCCAACATATATATGCATGGATCGAACACGCACCGGGGCATAAAGAAGCGGCCCCGATGTACTTCGGAGCCGCTTCCTGCTGCAATGGCATCTTACGCGGATGCGGGGAACTCGAACGACGTGAGCGTCATAATGCCGCGCGGGGAAATGCGCGCGCTGCGTCCATTC
This sequence comes from Denitrobacterium sp., assembly GCF_056180635.1. NCBI lineage: Bacteria > Bacillati > Actinomycetota > Coriobacteriia > Eggerthellales > Eggerthellaceae > Denitrobacterium > Denitrobacterium sp. Next base: position 18,229 of record NZ_JAZZJS010000025.1, read on the forward strand.
TGGAAGAGGATCCAAAGGGCGTCTTCGCTTCCGCAGGAATCGAGCACGAAGTCCTCGATGGTGGAACCGATGAACGACGTGAGACCCACGTATTGCTTCCAGCGCAGATGGGCGGCGGGCGCCGTTTCGTAATCGAGGACGGGCTGCGTGCTTACTTCCATATGCACGCCGTCGGGCCACCAGAGCGTGATGTCGCGCAGCTCGGTGCGAATCACGATGGATGCGCCAGGCATCCAGTCGCCAAACTTGTAATCCCAAGCGCAGAGAACATCGGCGAGGTAACGCGCCCGGTAATCCTGTGCGAGGTAGTCGGCAAGCTCGTGCATGGCAGTGTTGAGGGTGTTTTCATTGCTGTTCACTCCTACCTCCTTTGCTTCAAGGCGAATAGACGTCTCTAGCCTACGCGCGTTAGAAAACGCTGCTGTCCGAAAAAGCGGACAGATGTTCGAAGGGGAGCAATTACCGCAATCTATATAGGTAGCCTTGCGCGCCGTACATACCGTGAGCACATCTAAAACAAGCCCTTATGCAGGGCATTTACGTGTAAAACCCCCAACATGAGCCCCCGTCTGTGGGTGGTTTGTGGAGCATTCCAAATGCCCTTGAAGCGCCCGTCCGCCGGAGGTACTATGCACAAGCTGCATTTGCAGCGGGGAGTTGCTTCCGCGGGCCCGCAGGGCCCATCCAGCGGCCGGCGCCGACGGAACGAAGTTCGAAAAAATATTTCGAAAAAAGTTCTTGACACGCTCCACTGGAAAGCGTAAAGTAATTCTTCGCCGCTTCGAACGGAACACTTCGAACGGCAGGCGGCGGGAGCCGCACGGAGGACCTTGAAAACCGGATACTGCGATAGGAA
>NZ_JAZZJS010000026.1:0-5567 GCF_056180635.1 Denitrobacterium sp.
GATGGGCGTGCAATCCTGGATGCTAGAGACTTCGAGACCCGCAGCCTGCAGCGAGCGAACGGCGGTCTCGCGGCCCGAACCCGGGCCCTTCACGAAGACGGCAACCTTGCGGAGGCCGTGCTCCATGGCGGTCTTGGCAGCAGCCTCGGCAGCCATCTGAGCGGCGAACGGAGTGGACTTACGAGAACCCTTGAAGCCAACCGTGCCCGCGGACTGCCAGGAAATCACATTGCCCTGAGGATCGGTGATGCTGACAATCGTGTTGTTGCACGTAGATTTGATATGCGCGGCGCCAACGGTGATGTTCTTACGCTCGGAGCGCTTGATGCGTGCGCGCACGTTTTTCTTCTGAGCCACTTAGTTACACCTACTTCTTCTTGCCGCCGATTTGCTTGCGAGGACCCTTGCGGGTACGAGCGTTCGTGTGGGTGCGCTGACCGCGAACGGGCAGGCCACGACGATGACGCAGGCCACGGTAGCAACCGATTTCCATAAGGCGCTTAACATTCTGGGAAACTTCGCGGTGCAGGTCGCCCTCTACCGTGAGGTTCGCGTTGATGTAATCGCGGATCTTCGCCAGATCGTCTTCCCCAAGGTCCTTCACGCGGATATCGGGGTTAACGCCGGTTTCGGCGAGGATCTTCTTGGACGTGGTGAGTCCAATGCCGTAGATGTAGGTCAAGCCGACTTCAATGCGCTTGTCGCGAGGGAGGTCGACACCAACAAGACGTGCCATGTTCTTCTTCCTCTTTCTCTAGCCCTGACGCTGCTTGTGGCGCGGATTCTCGCAGATAACGAGAACCTTGCCGTGGCGTCGGATGATCTTGCACTTGTCGCACATTTTCTTGACCGAAGGACGTACCTTCATATCAAACTTCCTTTCGGTATGTGTTCCACATGTATGTTCACACCCAGCCGCAGGTGATGGTTGTCTTACTGAGCATGCAGCGGCTTGCATGCGCGCTTAAACCGAAACCGCTTGCGCGGTGGGAGGTTTACTTGAAACGATACGTGATGCGACCGCGTTCGAGGTCGTAAACGGAGAGCTCGACCGTTACCTTGTCGCCCGGCAGAATCTTGATGTAATGCATGCGCATCTTGCCAGAGATGTGAGCCAGGATGTTGTGGCCGTTCTCCAGCTCTACCTTGAACATAGCGTTCGGCAGAGCCTCGGTGACGGTGCCCTCAAGTTCGATAACGTCTTCTTTGCTCAAAGGTTCCTCCATACGAGCGTTGTCTTGCACGGCGAAAGGGGAAGTTGCCAAAGGCGCCGCAAAATGCCTTTAGGCGCACAATGCGCCCAAATTTCGCGCGTATGTCGCGCGAACGGGCGGTCGAACGGCGCCCAGCACTATGCAGCGGAATTGGGGGAGAAGCGCTTACCCAGTGAACATCCGCCTTCCGTAAAACGAAGACACGCTTGCGCGCGCTTCGAATCGCTTCAGACAAACACTATAGCGCGTTTAGTCTTCCTCTATCAAAACTCCATTATCGATGAGGATTTGCTTCACTTCCGCGCAGATGTCCTGAACGGTGCGACCCGTGGTGTTCACGTAGGCATCGGCGGCCGCTGCGTAGAGCGGTTCGCGCTCGAGCACCGTCCTGCGCGCCGTTTCGATGTCCTTGAACAGGGGGCGCGAATCGGTGTTGGGGATGCGGCTAGAAGCTTCGTCGGCAGTTACGCCCAGGTAGATGATGTAGCCGTACTTCTTCATGATGTCGACGTTGCACGAGCGCTTCACCACGCCGCCGCCGGTGCCGATGAAGCGGGGGCTGCGCTGCGAGAGGTCTTCCAGGTACTCGGTTTCCAGGTCGCGGAAGTAGTCTTCCCCATCTTCGGCGAAGATGTCGGCAATGACGCGATCTTCCAGGAGCTCGAGATATTCGTCGGCGTCGATGGAGGGAAGGCCGAGCGTGGTTGCCAGATAGCCCGATACCGTGGTTTTGCCGGCGCCCATGAAGCCCACGAAATACACCTGCTTGGCCAAGTCGTAGCCGCCTGCATGATGTCGCTTCACTGCCATGGTAAGCCCTTCCTTCCAGCTGGCGAGCGCATGCCACGGATGCTGCGCGAACGGTTGCGTACTCCAGCCGCCTAAAGTAAATTGCGTGCATTGTAGCGCAGGACCGGGAAAGAACCAATACCGTGAACAAGAAATGAATCGTTTGACCAAATGCAGGGCCATCGGTAGAATGTGTCATTGCGCTTAGCGCCGTGGGCCGTTAGCTCAGTTGGTAGAGCAGAGGACTTTTAATCCTAAGGTCGGGGGTTCGAGCCCCCCACGGCCCACCACTTTTCAAGAGCTCCCTATTGGGGGCTTCTTTCGTTTTGGGCGAGTTTCAACCACGCACCATGAGGGTTCGAACCCCACCAACCCACCAGCCGGTACCTTTTTCAGAAAAGGCACGTTCAAATGCGCTGTTGCGGGGTATAGGACATTTCGTGTTGGTGATTCTGTCCGTTGTCCCAGGTCAAACCTCGTAAATGCCCTTGTTTAGTTGAGCGCCTCCAACTAGGAGGGTGGACAAAACGTGTTGGTGAACTGGAATGTAACCGCAGCTCAAGAGCCGTAAAAGTGCCAATGTGGTTGCTCGTGACGCAAGCGAGTGGAACGAGCGACTAATGAGCAAGCGGAAATGCCCCGCATGCGGCGGGGACGTGATCAAGTACGGCAAGACGAAGGCGGGCTCCCAGAGGTGGCGGTGCACGTCGTGCAAGGCGACGTCGACCAGGAGGATCGACAACGCGGCAAAGCTGCTGGCGACCTTCCTGGGATGGCTGCTGTCGGGGAAGCGGCAGGCCGACATGCCCGGCGGTGGGCGCACGTTCAGGCGCAAGTGCGCCAGGTTCTGGGAGGTGTGGCCCATTGCCCCGATCACCGGCGAGGTGCACCGCGTCGTGTTCATCGACGGCATCTACCTCGCGCGCAACGTCGTGGTTCTGATAGCCACCACCGAGGACTTCGTCATCGGCTGGCACATGGCGCGGTCGGAGAGCTCGAGGTCGTGGGGCGCGCTCATGGCCAAGATACCGCCTCCCGAGGTCGTGGTCACCGACGGTGGCAGCGGGTTCGAGAAGGCGAGGAGGGGAAACTGGCCGGAGACGCGGGTGCAAAGATGCGTGTTCCATGCGTTCAACCAGGTGAAGAGGCAGACCACCACCAGGCCCAAGTTGCAGGCGGGAGTCGAGCTCTACGGGCTCGCCAGGGGGCTGCTGCACGCGAACACGGTCGAGTCGGCCACCGCCTGGCTGCAGGCCTACAACGGCTGGTGCGCGCGCTGGGAGGCGTTCCTGGCGGAACGGACCCTCAACGAGGAGACCGGCAAGATGGGCTGGACCCACGAGCGACTGGTGGCCGCGAGGAACGGCCTGAACGCGCTGATCAAACGCGGGCACCTGTTCACGTTCCTCGACCCCGAGCTGACGGCCGAAGGGCCGTTGCCGGCCACGAACAACAAGATCGAGGGAGGGGTGAACGCCCAGCTGCGGGACATGCTGCGCAGGCACCGCGGCCTTAGCCTAGTGAGGCGGGCGAAGGCGGTCTTCTGGTGGTGCTACATGCACACGGAATGCCCGCTCGGCGCCGCCGAGATTCTCGCCACGATGCCGACCGACGAGGACATCGCGGAGCTGTACCGGCAGGCGGCCTACGAACCCCAGAAGCGCGAAGGGCCAACCGAATGGGGCGACGGGCTAGTCTGGGCGGAACTCAGGCACGCGCTCCCATGGAGAATCGAGTGGGAGTAAGTCACCAACACGTTTTGTCCTTTAACTCGCTGTTGCAAGCCTATTTCAGCCGAGCGATCTTACCGACCTGGGGATTCGCAATGACACCCCAAACCTCCCGTTGCCTTTTCTGAAAAAGGCACGCGTAAACGCGGCGCTCCCTGGGATTTCGCCCGCACGCCGCATTGCTCGAACCCCGCCGCGACCAAGCTTTCCGCTACAATGACCCCATGCAAAACATCCTACTTATAGCGAACCCCACGGCTCAGAACGGGCGCGCCGCCGACATGGCGCGCGACGCGGAAACCCTGCTGCGCACTGCAACGGGGGCCAACGTTCGCCTGGAACCCACGCAACGCGCGAACCATGCCGAAAAGCTTGCGGAAGAGGCGCGCGAATACGACGCGGTCATTACGCTAGGCGGAGATGGCGTCATACACGAAGCCGTGAACGGGCTCATGCGCATTCCGTCCGCCGAACGCCCCGTGCTGGGCGTCATTCCCGCCGGATCGGGCAACGACTACGCGCACGCGCTCGGCATTCCCACGAAACACGGGCTCGCCATCGAGCGCATCGCCGCCAATCAGCCGCGCACGGTAGACCTGGGTCGCGTAAACGGCACCTACTTCATGGAAACGCTCTCGTTCGGACTCGACGCCGCTATCGCCATCGACACCGTGGAACGCAGGAAGCGCACGGGCAAAAGCGGGACGGCGCTCTACATGGAAAGCGGGTTCGACCAGATTGCCCACCATCGCGATGCGCATGCCTGGCATGCCTCGTTCGACGGACACGACGCCGTAGAAAGCTCGTCGATCACGTTCGCCGTGCAAGTGGGCCCCTATTACGGCGGAGGCTTCCGCATCTGCCCCGATGCACGCATGGATGACGGCAAGTTCGACGTATGCATCGCGCATCCGCCGCTGGGCCTGCTGAAATCGGCCTACATCTTCCTGCGCGCGAAGAACGGCGGGCATACGAAGTTCAAGAACATGGAACTGCTCACGTGCGAACGCCTGCATGTGGAGTTCGAATCGGAACCGCCCGCGCAGATGGACGGCGAGCGCATCCGCTCGCGCGTGTTCGACGTCGAGATGTGCCCCGGCGCGCTGCTCGTGCTGTAGAGAACACTACAGGGAAATACCGGCCAGCTGAATGAGCCAGCCCCACATCACGCCCGACGCGAACAACGCGGCGATGATGAGGAGGTTCTGCTTCACGTGGCGGTTCGTACGCGCCAGAACGAGCAGGCCGATGCCGGCGGACACGAGCAGGCCGCCCATAGCCGCGCCGAAGCCAATCGTTCCTTCCAGATACAGCTCGGTGAGCACGACGCTCGCGCCGCAGTTGGGGATAAGGCCCACCAGCGAGGCGGCCACCACGGACAGCGTGGGATGCACTTCCATGAACGTCGCCAGGGTTTCCTCGCCCACCAGCTCGATGGCGCCGCCCAGCACGAGCGACACGAGGAAGATGAACAGCGTGACCTGCAGCGTATGACGAATGGCGCTACGCAGGGGGCCGTGGCTTTCCTCTTCCCCATCGCAATGGCAGTGGTCGCGCTCGCACAGTTCGTCGATATGCGGAGCACCGTCGCCCGCATGATGCGTGAAACGGACGATCGCGTCGATGACGAAGCCCATAATGAGGCCAATGACGACCTTCAGGCCGATAATCTGAACGATGCGCGCAGGGTCGACCTGCTCGGCAATGAAGATGGGTAGCATCTCATCGGACGTAGAAAGGAACACGGCGAAAAGCGTGCCAAGGGTGACGACGCGCGCAGCATAGAGCGTTGATGCCGCTGCCGAGAATCCACATTGAGGCACCACGCCGAGCA
>NZ_JAZZJS010000027.1:0-22438 GCF_056180635.1 Denitrobacterium sp.
CAGTTCAGAATCTTACCGCGAACGGGCATGACGCCCTGGAACTCTGCATCGCGCGACGTGCGGCACGCGCCCGCTGCAGAGTCGCCCTCTACGATGTAGACTTCGCGGCGGTCGCGGTCCTTCGAACGGCAGTCGATGAACTTCTGCACGCGGTTCGCCATGTCGGTCTTCTGCTGCAGGTTCGTCTTGATGCTCTGGCGCGTCTTTTCGGCGTTCTCGCGCGAGCGCTTGTTGATGAGCACCTGCTCCATAATCTTTTCGGCGAAGGCCTTGTTCTCGATCAGGTACGTTTCCATCTGCTCTTTGATGAAAGCGGTCATGGCCTGCTGGATGAACTTGTTGTTGATGGCCTTCTTCGTCTGGTTCTCGTAGCTGGTTTGCGTCGAGAAGCAGTTCGTCACGAGCACCAGGCAGTCCTGCACGTCCTGCCACTTGATGGTGCTCTCGTTCTTCTTGTATTTGCCCTGCTTCTTGATGGCCGCGTCGATGGCGCTGGTGAACGCGCTGCGGGCGGCCTTCTCGGGCGAGCCGCCGTTTTCCAGCCATGAGGAGTTGTGGTAGTACTCCTGCATCTGCATGCCGCGCGAGAAGCAGAAGCAGGCGGTGATCTTCACGTTGTAGTCGGGCAGGTCGTCGCGGTCGCGGCCACGACGGTTCGCTTCGATGAAGTACGGTTCGGTGAGGTAGTCGTGGTCGGTCTTCTCGAGGATGTAGTCTTCGATGCCCTTGGGGTAGCAGTATTCCGTTTCCTCGAAGCCGTCGACGCCTTCCACGCGCAGGCGGAACTTCACGTTCGCGTTCACGACGGCCTGGCGGCGCAGCGTTTCCTCGAACCATTCCACCGGGATGTCGATGGCGGTGAACACTTCCAGGTCGGGGCGCCATTTGATTGTGGTGCCCGTGCGCTGCTCGTCGGTTTCCTCGATGTTGAGGGCCTTCTTCTTGGTGCCCACGACCTTGCCCTTCTTGAAGTGCAGGTCGTATTTCTTGCCCTCGCGCCATACGGTGACGTCCATGTATTCCGACGCGTACTGCGTTGCGCAGGAGCCCAGGCCGTTGGTGCCCAGGGAGTAGTCGTAGTCGCCGCCGTCGTTGTTGTCGTACTTGCCGCCGGCGTAGAGCTCGCAGAAGACGAGTTCCCAGTTGAATCGCTTCTCGCTGGGGTTCCAGTCGAGCGGGCAGCCGCGGCCGTTGTCCTCGACCTGAATCGATCCGTCGGCGAACTTGGTGACCGTGATGAGGTCGCCGTGGCCCTGGCGCGCTTCGTCGACGGAGTTCGATACGATTTCGAATACCGCATGGGCGCATCCGTCGAGCCCGTCGGATCCGAAGATGACCGCGGGACGCATGCGCACGCGCTGCTCGTCTTTGAGCTGGCGTATGCTGTCGTTTCCGTAGCTTGCCGTGCTTTTTGCCATAGTGTCGCTTTCGTACGAGTGTGTTTGTGGTATAAAACGCGCAGCGACGCATGACCGTGCGCCGTGCGCTGCAAATTAATAATGATACTCAAAAGAGTTCGACGCGCACGAATTTATTACACTTCTCTCATATGGGCGCGTTTGCGCAGGGGAGCTGGGTGCTTCCCGAGAACCGAAAACTCGCCAAAACAGCTTGGCTCATGTGGTGTAATTAGAGATGTTCCTGTTGGGGCGGGAATGGATGCGCGTCGTGCTTTTTTGCGCGCCCGCCGCTGGGTGCGGAAGGGGAACGAGTGGATAACTCGATGCTTCAGTATTACAAGGCGATTGGCGAAGTTCAGAATATCATCGCCAATGCGACCACGCTCGACGAGGCGCTGCAGGGCGGCTTGAAAGCCATCGTCGAGAATTGCGATGCTGAATGCGCGGTGATCTGGTACATGGACAAGGCCGGCGACCAGCGGCTTCATCCGTATTTCTGGATCGGTCCCGTCGACCTCACGCGTCGTTCCCATGGTCTGGGCGATGGTGCGGTGGGGCGCGTGTTCGAAACCCAGATGGCCGAGCGCCTCTTTGAGTTCAACGCGCTGCAAGACGTGGAAACCGCCATCGACTTCGCGGGCATGGACGTTACCTCGGTGGTGTGCGTTCCGTTCTCGAATAACTTCGAGGACCTGGGCGTCATCCAGTTCGTGAATCGCAACGACGGCACTCCCTTCACCGACGAGGGTGCCGACGTCATGGAAATCATGTCCATGATGGCAGCCATTTCCCTTGGCGAAAACGAGGCTCTCGCCGCCGCGTGGAACCCGGGCGAAGTCGTTATGGAACTGCGCGACATCACGCGCGAGTTCAAGAACGGCGACGTGATCACGAAGGTTCTGAAGGGCGTGAACCTCGATGTGTACGAGGGCGAGTTCCTCGTGCTCCTGGGTGAGTCGGGCTGCGGCAAATCGACGCTGCTGAATATCATCGGCGGCATGGACTCGGCCACGTCGGGCACGTTTTCGTACTTGGGGAACGACCTCTCCAACGCGACGCAGAAAGAGCTTACCGATTTCAGGCGCGAAAACGTTGGGTTTGTTTTTCAGAGCTACAACCTCATGCCCAACCTTACGGCGGCGCAGAACCTGAAGCTCATCGCCGAGCTTGTTGACGACCCCATGGAAGTGGACGAGGCGCTCGATATCGTGGGCCTTTCCGACCGTAAGAAGTACTATCCCAGCCAGATGTCGGGCGGTCAGCAACAGCGCGTCTCCATCGCGCGTGCGCTCGTGAAGAACCCCAAGATCATCCTGGCCGACGAGCCCACTGCGGCGCTCGACTACGCCACTTCGATTGAGGTGCTGCAGGTTATGGAGGAAGTCATCCGCGGCGGTACGACTATGGTCATGGTTACGCATAACGAGGAGATTACGCGTATGGCCGACCGCGTCGTGCGCATGCGCGATGGGCGCATGCACGAAGTTACGGTGAATCGCCATCCGGCGCATGCTGCCGACCTGGTGTGGTAGGTGCGCGTCATGAGAACGACGCAGGTGGTAGAGCAATTAGCGAACGTTAGGGCGACGTTCGTCTCATTCTTCAGCGTCCTCATGTTCGTTGCGCTCGGCGTGGCCATTTTCCTGGGCATCACCTGGTCGGGGCCTGCGTTGCAGACCGCAGCCGACGAAGCGTTCGACGAAGGCTCGCTTTACGATGTGCAGGTGAGCTTTGCCTACGGCTTCACCGACGACGACATCGACAAGCTCGCCGCCGTGGAGGGCGTGTCGCTTGTCGAACCTGGCTTCCAGACGTTCCAGCGTTTCACTCTCGACTCTCATGAGCGTGCGGCGAAGATCGAGTCCCTTGGGTCCGAAGTCAACCTTCCCGTCGTGGTAGAGGGCGAGCTTCCCCGCAATGCCGACGAAATCGCCCTGAGCGCCCATGCCGCTGGCGAGCTGGGCATTTCGGTGGGGGATACCCTTACGTTCGAGGCGGACGCCGACGAGGGTTCCGACGACGCCGATGGCATGAAGTTCCTGAACAGCGCCTCGTTCACGGTGACGGCGCTCGTGAACAGCTCCGAGTACCTTGCGTATACGAGCGGTACCTATGGCGTTTCCAACACGCCGTCCGGCGAGGTCGATATCGTGGCGTTCCTTCCGGCTAGCGGCTTCGATGCCGCCGCGTTTCACGATGGATACCCCGTCGTGAACGTGCGCTGCGATGAGCTGCGCGATTTGGGAACGTTTTCAGATGGGTACGAGAACGAGATAGAGTCCGTGAAGGATCGCGTGGTGGCGCTTGGTGACGAGCTGGCGCAGGCTCGCTACCAGGAGCTGCGCGATTCCGCGCAAGCCGACATCGATGAGGCCGAGCAGCGTCTCGCCGATGCCAACAACGAAGTGGCGCAGAAGGAGCAGGAGCTTTCCGATGCGCGCTCTCAAGTCGAATCGGGCGAGTCGGATTTGCGCAGCTCGCGTTCCGAGCTCGTGAGCTCGAGGAGCAAGCTCGATAGTGGTTGGGCGGAACTAAGCGAAGCGCAGGCCAAGCTGGATGATGGCGAGGCCGATTTCCAGAAGGCCCTTGCTGCTGCCGAGCAGGCCAAGGCCCAGTTGCTCGCGGAAGCCGAGGCTCAAGCGCAGCAGGCGGAAGCCTATGCCCGGGAGCATCCGGAAGACCCGTTGGCAGCTCAGCAGGCTGCGATGGCGCGCGCGAAGGCCGATGCCGTCGCCCAGATGAGCGTCGATGACATCGAGGTCCCGCCGGGAAGCGGACAGACCATCGGAGAGATGCGCAGCGCCCTCGATGCATCCAGGGCCGAAGCGGCCGCTGGTCGTGCCAAGTTGGAAAGCGGCGAAGCGGAGCTGTCGTCGGGTTGGCGTGCGTACTACGATGCGCAATCCCAGCTTTCCCAGGCGCGTGATGACATTGCCGAGGGCGAGGCGAAGCTCGAGGATGCGAAGCGCGAGATTGCCGAAAACGAGGGTAAGCTCGACGATGCGAAGGCGCAGCTCGATGAGCTTACGCCGCTCTCATGTACGGTTCTCACGCGCCTCGAGAACGGCGGTGTGGTGGAGATTTCCATGTTCAGCACCGTTACCGACAATCTGGGCATCTCGATGGCGGCCCTGTTCATTATCGTGGGTTTGCTCGTGAGCTATTCGGCGGTAAGCCGTATCGTGCGCGAGCAGATTACGCAGATTGGCACGAAGAAGGCACTGGGTCTGCACGCTTGGGAAATTACCCTCGGCTATCTGGCGTATTCGGGGTTTGCGGTTTTCCTGGGCGCTATCGCGGGCGCCATACTGGGCGTGACCGTGGTGGAGGGCATCATCGCGAGCGTGCTTTCGGGCATGTTCGTTACGGGCGCGTATCCGCCGTATTTTGGTTTGCCGCTGTTCGCGAGCGTGTTCCTGGTCGAATTCTCGCTCATTCTGGGCGTCACGTGGTTTGCGTGCCGTTCCATCCTGCGCGAGCACGCGGTGGAGCTGCTGAAAGGCGATAAGCCTCCCCAGGCGAAGGCGCGCTTTTACGAGAGGTGGGCCACATGGGGTCGCCTGCCGCTGTTCACTCAGACCATCGTGAACAACTGCGTCAACGATAAGCGTCGCATGTTCAGCACGATTATCGGCGTGGCGGGCTGTACCGCGCTCATCGTCACGGCCATTACGCTTAACAACGACGTGCTGAATAGCTACATCAAGCAGTACGAAAGCGTGTACGGCTTCGAGTACATTGCGTTTGTCGATACCGACGTGCATGATGCCAGCTCCGTGGTGAGTGCGGTGGAATCGAAGGGCGTGCAGAGCGCTCAGGCGTATGTGGGGGATATGGCCCTCATGCAGCCCGATGGGCGCCGTGGGTCGGTGCGCGTGGTCGTTCCGTCGTCCGATACCGAATTACGGCAGGTCTACCACATCAACGACGCCTCGGGCGCTGGCGTCGACCCGAACGCCGAGGGCGTATGGGTATCGCAGGCCTATGGCGATCACTTCGGGGCCCAGGTGGGCGATACCGTGTCGGTGCAAGGGTCCGATGGCGTGATGCACGAGCTTCCCATCGTGGGTTTCTACGAATTCTGGTTGTCGTATTACGAGATGATCATCGATGGCGATCTGTACGAGCGCGAATTCGGCGAGGCGCTTCAGCCCAATGCCGTTTTGTTCTCCGGTTGGGATGGCGCTTCCGTCGATGACGTCGAGAGCGCTATCTGCAAGTCCGACGGATTCTATTCGCTGGTGAACGATAAGAGCGATAGCTACGAGAACTTTGCCGAGTTCTCGAACGTGTCGAGCGCCGTGGTGTACATTTACCTGGCGCTTGCCGTATTGATGGCAGTCGTGGTGCTCCTGAACCTGAACGTCATGTTCATCAACGAGAAGAAACGCGAGCTCATCGTGCTCATGATTAACGGCTTTTCCGTGCGCGATGCCCAGCGTTACATATATAATGACACCATAGTTCTAACAATTGTGGGCATTGCCTTAGGTCTGGTTCTGGGGTGCGTGATGGGCTCCGTTTCCGTTTCCGCCGTCGAGCCCGTCACGGCAACGTTCATGAAGGACATCGATGCAATGGCCGTTCTCGTGGGCGTTGCGGGTAGCGCCATTCTGGCGTGTATCATGAGTGTTTTCGCGCTACGTCTCATACCGCGTTTCGCCCTAATCGATATCAACAGGTTCTAATGGCGTTCGATATAAACCGCAGGAAGGATGCATGATGGAAATAAAGGTCGTGAATGAGGGAACTCCCTACGTGATTGCCCTTGCGGGCAGGCTCGATACGAATACCGCCCCGCAGCTCGAGTCGTACGCATCCGAACTTTACGGTGGCGGCACGGTCGACATCGCCGTCGATATGGCCGATTGCGACTTCGTTTCTTCGGCTGGGCTGCGCGTAATCGTGGCCATGCAGAAGCGCGCCGTATCCGGGGGCTCCCTCGTGTTCCGTAACGTGCAGAAGGAAGTCATGGGCGTTTTCGAGATGACGGGATTCTCCAAGATTCTCACGTTCGAATAGGCTTCGGGGGCTTCGCTGAACGTCATGCGCTTGCGGCGCGTATCGCGCGCATGCGTTCGCGGGCTTGCGGAAGGGGACTGCATGAAGGTCGACGTAGTTACGAAGGGGAAGTTGACGAGGATATTCTGGGGGCGCATGGCGCGCGTCAGGCTTTCCGCGCGCGTTGTGTCGCTCGTGTTCGTCGCCACGTGCATTGCTTCCATGTCGTTTTGCCAGCTGGGTTTCGTGCCGTTGGGCATTATCGACGACAAGTCCGTCTACCTCATGTTCATATTGGCGCCGCTGCTCATGGGGGCGTACATGTTCGGTCCGGCGACGGGCGGGTTGCTGGGCTTTTTCGCGGGGGCAATCGTGTATGCACACGCCTTGCTCATGCCCCTCGACTTCTATGAGATCTATTACATGTCATGGCTGAACACGTTCGTGCTCCTTACCGTCATGGGGGCGGTTTCGGGTTGGCTGTTCGCGGTGTTCGTCAAGCGCGAGCAGGGGCTCCTTGCCCGCACCGTGAGCATTGTCGTGATGAGCCTTGCCTTCTCGTGCCTTGCGAGCAATATCCTCATGGCCGGCATCATCATCTCGTATGGTGGATTGCATGACCTTGAGTTCGCGAACTATCTGTACGAGCAGCTCTTGAATAGCCCCCGCGGCGTGGCGGCTCAAATACTCTTTGACGCCGTTCTCATCGCGGTCATGTGCTGGCTTGCCGATCGCGCCGTGGCGTTCGTTGCGGGTCGCGGTCCCGACCGTGGGCTTCTCTCGGTATTCAGGAACTGGATGATCCTCGCGTCGTACATCGTGTTCATGGTGGCGAGCATTATCGTGTTCACGGCGACGACCATGCAGCTGGAAGGATTCGCCGAATCCGATATGAATAGCGAGGTCGCCAACATGGCGGAGCGACTCTCCGTGAACGAGGATATTGGGGCGGATCTCCTTGATGGGTTTGATGTTTCCGTCGACGGCTATGTAGCCGTTCTCGACGAGACGGGGCATGTCGTTGTAAGCAACGATAGCGGGCGGTTTCCCGCTGGGTCCTCCTACGTCGAGAAACTCGGCTACGACCCCGAGGACTTGGGTGGCTACGAGGGGGTCGTCCAAATGCTCGGCGAGTATGCCGGGGACGATGAGATGGTAGCCGTTCGCGCTCTCGACGAGAGTGGCAGGCAGACGCTCGATTTCGCCTTCCTGTCCATTGGCCGCTACGATGGCGGCTTCGTGGCAATCATGCGCCCGTCGTCAATCGTGTTCGAAATGCGCGTTCGCATCATGGAATCCATCACGGTGTTGGCCCTTGCCCTCATCGCGGAAATGGTGATTCTCGCAACGCTCCTGCTGCGTCGCGTCGTGGTTCTGCGCATCGACGAGACCAACGGCTCTCTGGCGAAAATCACGGGAGGCGACCTGGACGAGCGCGTTCGCTCGCAGGATACGCAGGAATTCTCGTCGCTTGCCGATGGCATCAACGCCACGGTGTCCGCTCTGAATGGCATGATGGACCAGATCACCGAGCGCAATGCCCAAGACCTCGCCACTGCGAAGGCGATTCAGGAGTCGGCCATGCCGCGTGATTTCCCGCCGTTCCCCTCAATCGACAAGTTCGATATCTATGCGAGCATGAAGGCGGCCAGGGAAGTGGGTGGCGACTTCTACGACTTTTTCCTCGTGGGCGACGATGGCAAGCTTGGGTTCGTCGTCGCGGACGTTTCGGGCAAGGGCATCCCGGCATCCCTGTTCATGATGGCCGCCAAGACGCAGATTCGCAATTACATGGAGGCCGGTCTGTCTTTGGGGCGCGCCATCGATACGGCGAACGCGAATCTCTGCCTCGGTAACGAAGCGGGCATGTTCGTGACGCTGTGGGTTGGCATACTCGATTTCGAAACGGGCCAGCTCACGTACGTTAATGCGGGACATAACCCGCCGGCGTTGCTCTCTGGGGGCTCGTGGGATTGGCTGCGCAATGTATCGGGCATGCCCCTGGGCCTGTTCGAAGGCATACCGTACGAGGAGTTCACGTGCCAGCTTAAGCCTCAGGACGCGGTGTATCTCTACACCGATGGCGTAACCGAGGCCATGGACAAGGAAGGCAATCTATACGGCGAGGATAGGCTCGAAGAGCTCTTGGAGCGCTGCAAGGATTTGAACCCGCATTCCCTGGACGTGGAAGTGCGTTGCGCGCTTGCCGATTTCGCACATGGGGCCGAGCAGTCCGACGACATCACGATGCTCGCCTTGAGATATGGCGTGGCGCCCACAACCGACGTCAACTTGGTGCTCGACGCCGATGTTGGCCAGCTTCAGCACCTGTTCGACTTCGTGCATGGCGAGCTGGATCTGCATAACGCGCCGAAATCGGTGTACAACTCGCTCGATATCGCCGTCGAGGAGCTGTTCGCGAACGTGTGCCATTACGCGTATCCCGAAGCCACGGGAGAGAATCCCGGCGAGGTGCGCGTGGGCTTCTCCTATGACAGTGCCTCCACGTCGTTCACGGTCACGTTCACCGACAGCGGTATTCCGTTCGACCCGCTTGCGAAGCCCGATGCGGTAACGCCCGACGATATCCGGGACGTGTCCATTGGCGGCCTGGGAATCTTCATGACGAAGAAGAGCGTCGACGAGATGCGCTACGAGTACGTCGACGGTTGCAATGTGACCACCATCGTGAAGCGCTGGTAGGCCCTGCGGGCGTTAGCCGCGTAGTGCCTGGCTTGCGTCCTGCGTGGCGGGATGGGCTTGGAGCTCGCGAAGGAACTTTTCGATCTGGTCGTTCACGAATTCGGGAGCGTCGACATTCGCGTTATGGCCCGCACCGGGTATCCAGACAAGCGGCAGGTTTTCGCCAGCGGCCCACTTCCGGTTAAACGGGATGACGTCGCCGGCGTGGTCCTTTTCGCCGCAGAGCAGCAGGGTGGGGCAGTCGATGTCGTATGCCCGGTCCTCTTCGATGGCGCTTGCGAGGATGCGGTATCCGAATGCCGAGAGTTCTACGTAGTCGCGTTTGGAATAGGAACCCATGAACGAGCGCATGTTCTCGCGTCCCCGGCTGGTGCTGGCCACCCCGCGTGTTGCCCAGGATACGAGGATGGGCCAGGGGATGGATTGGTACATTCCCTTGGTGTGGCGTAGAAACCTCACTTCCCATGCGGGATAGTACTTTCGCTTGAGCGGTGCGGAATCGATGGATACGAACCCGGCCGCTTCGCCGGGGTAGAGGCTGATGAACGCCTGCGAGACGTAGCCGCCCAGCGACTGGCCCACGAGTATGGGGCGCTCGATGCTCTCCGCGTGCAGGATGTCGTGCAGAATGCGCGCCAGGTCGTCCATCGTGAAGCAGAGCGGGTACGGACGTGATTCCCCGTGCGCTGGCGCATCCCAGACCAGGCAGTTCACCTTGCCCTCGAAGCGCTCCACCTGCGCGTCGAACAGCGTATGGTCTGCCGTGAGGCCGGGAAGAAACGCGAGCCATGGGGCGCCCTCCTTGCGAGCGGGGGAAAGCCAGTAGGCCACTGCTCCGTCGCAGGTGCGAAACGTCTTTCTGTCCACGAGGCTCCTCCTTACGGGGGCGTTGCATGCTCTAGTTTCGATTCTACCCGAATCGCGCGGTCGCGTTGGTGGGCCGCTTCACGATGACTGGTTGACGCGACGGCATATGGCGCGTAATATAACAAGCGTAATATAACGCATGTTATATAGGAGGAACGAAGTGCCGAAGCAGATGTTCGACAGGGTGGCCGTTCTGGATGCGGCACTCGACCTCGTACGCGAGAGCGGCTATGAATCCGTGACCGCGCGTGCGGTTGCCACGCGCGTGGGGTGCTCGGTGCAGCCGCTGTATAGCCAGTTCGGCGACATGGATGGCCTGATGAGTGCACTCTATGAGCATGGGCTCGCATGGGCGGCGGAATACGGCAAGCGATTTGCCGCCGATGCGCCCACGGCTTTCGCCGCGTCGGGCCGTGCGCATATCTTCCTGGCGCAAGAGGAGCCGCAGCTCTTTTCCTTCCTCTACCATTCGCCTCATATGGGAGCGCGCTCGCTCGAGGATGTGTTCCTAGTCGCGGCACAGCCGGGCGTTGCCGAGGAAATCCAGCAGATGCTGGGGCTGGGCGATAAGGCGGCTCATTCGTTCTACCTCGACATGATCATCTACACGCATGGTTTGGCGTCGGTTATCGCATCGGGTGGCTCTCTTCCCATCGGGGAAATTGCCGACCGCATGAACGGTGCGTTCGTTGCATTTGCGGCTATGGCGAAAGGGGAGTTCCATGTCCAGAAACAATAGGGCGCGCAGGCAGCGCATCCGCCTCATCATTCTTTGCTTTTCCTTCTTGCTCTTTCCCGTGACGATCTTCTACTTCTCGCCGTACCTTTCGGTGGTGGGGGCGTTCAACGGCGTTGTTGCCGGCTGCATCATCTCGTTTGGAATCCAGCTGCTATCTGGCGTGTTCCTGCGTCGCGCCTGGTGCGGGTGGCTGTGCCCTGCAGGCGGCTTGCAGGAGCTTGAGTCGCAGGTCGTGGGCAAGCCCGCGAGCGCGCATAAGAAGCTCGATGTCGTGAAGTACGTCATATGGGTGCCTTGGGTGGCATCGATCGTTGCGGGCTTCATCGTGGCGGGCGGCGTGTCTGCCGTCGACCCCATCTACATGACGACGCATGGCTTTTCGGTTGCGAACCTGCATAGCCTCATCATCTATCTGGGCATCGTGCTGTTGTTCTTCGTTCCCAACCTCTTCCTGGGGCGCAGGGCCATGTGCCATTGCATCTGCTGGATGGCGCCGTTCATGATTCTGGGCGCGAAGCTCGGAAGGCTGCTGCATGTGCCGCAGCTGCGCGTCGTCGCGAATGCCGAGGCATGCAATGGGTGTGGGCGTTGCACGCGTGAGTGCCCGATGAGCCTTTCCGTGGCAGAAATGGTCGAGCGTGGGGAGGTGCTCGATGCGGAATGCATCCAGTGCGGGGCGTGTTGCGATGCGTGTGCCAAGAAGGCATTGAAGCTGGTCTTCCGCCCGTAGGGCGAGCGCGATTCGCTTGGCTACGAGAAGGAGGGGTATGCGGTTGGCGGCTTGGTTGGCGCGGTCCCTGGTGGCATGCGCGTCTATTTGCCGCTTGCTATCGTGCCTGCTCGGAAATGGAGTCCATGAGCTCTTGCATCTTGCTTTCGAAGTAGCTGGCGGGGATGAGCGCGATGCCATGCTCGTCGCTCGCGACGATAAACCGTTCGCCGCCGTTCAGGCCGAACTTTTCGCGCGTGGCTTTGGGGATGACGATTTGCCCTCGTTCGCCCAACGTCACCGATCCCCAGATGTTCTTGCCCTGCGGCGCGGGAGGAATGATGCCCACGTCGCCCACCGTTTCCGTCTTCATCAGGTCGTCGAGGGTCACGCCGTACACCTGCGCGAGGCGCGCCGCCTTATCGACGTCGGGTACCGTTGCCCCGCTTTCCCATTTCGCGTACGCCTGGCGCGAGATCTCGATTTTCTGGGCGATTTGCTCCTGCGAGTAGCCATTCAGCTTGCGCAGCATAACGAGGTTGTCTTTCAGCATTGCGCCCCCCCCTTACAGGTCGGTTTTCTCGAAGTTGTCGCAGGCGCGCCTATACGATAGGTAGGTGAGCGCGACGAATATGATTGCACCCGCAAGCAGGAGCAACGCCTGCAAGGGCAGATAGTCGAATGCGAATGCGTTCACGGCTTCCAGCCCTGGGATGTGATGCAAGGCTTCCGCCACGGTAATTGCCAGGAAGGCCACTGCGATGTAGGTCACGAAGGGTTTTCCGATCTTGTAGGAGGTTTTGAAGAACCCACCTACGAAGACGGCGTTGAAGAGGCCGAATATCACCAGGGCCATGCCCAGGAAGAAGAGGTTCGCGTTCATGAGCGCATTCTGGCGGTATACGGGCGCGTCGGCAAGAACCGTCATGCGCACGATCGTGAGGATTGCCATGAGAGCGAACCCTGCGAGCTCGATGAGCGCGACGAATTCGTATTTTCCCTTCACCACGTCGCGCTTCGCAACGGGGAGCAGGGCGGAGTACACGATGTCGTTCGCTTCGCGGGCGGTTTGGAAGCTTTGGAAGATGCCCAGCGTGATGAAGAACACGCCACAGAGAATCGGGTAGCCGGGCAGTAGCGCCATGGCCCCGAAACCGATGAACAGGTAGGTGAGGAGTAGCGCGGCGAGGCGCATCTCCTTTTTCAAAAGCGCGCTCATGCTCGTGCCTCCCTTTCCAGTCGCAGGAACGTTTCCTCGAGCGTTTCTCCTGGGCGCCCCTGCTTGCGTGCGAAGTCGTCCTTCGAGCAGGTCGCCCGGATCTGGCCATTGCTGATGTAGATGATGTCGTCGGCGCATCGTTCCAGGTCGGATGTGATGTGCGTTGAGAACAGGATGGTTGCGCCCTGGTCCTTCAGCGTCGTGAAGAGCTCGAGTAGCTCGTCGCGCGAGAATGGGTCCAAGCCGCTGGTGGGTTCGTCGAGGATGAGCACTTCGGCGCGGTGGGAGAGGGCGAGGAGCAGGTTGAACTTCACCTTCATGCCTTCGGAGAGCTCGATGGGCTTCTTGCCCTCGTCGAGCGAAAACATGTTCAGGTAGGCGTGGTAGGCTTCGTCGTCCCAGCTGGGGTAGAACATCTTGGTGACGCTGACGATTTCGCCAATGGTCTTGCGCGGGTACCAGCTTACCGTGCCCGTCGAGTAGCCGATGCGCTGCTTGATTTCGTTCTCGTGCTCGCTTAGCGGCAGGCCGAAGTAGTCGATGCTTCCGTTGTCGGCGTGAACGAGGTTCAGCATTGATTTGATGGTGGTTGTCTTTCCGGCGCCGTTTCGTCCGATGAAGCCTGCGATTCTGCCGCGCTCCAGGGAAAACGAAACGTCCTTCAGGGCAAATGACGGATACGCCTTGCAGATGCCCTTGACCTCAACGATGCTCATGGGAACCTCCCAACCGTATGAATTACATGATTACTGTAAACTCTGGTTGCGTGGCGTACAACCAACCGAAGATGACATGCATCGTCGATTTTGGTTGCATTTGGTTGCGATAGCGCGTTTGTCCTGCTTAAAGGCTGCGCGGGGGCATGCGCCTGTGTATAATCGAGTCACCAGAGATAAAAACACAGTCCCCGTCGGGTAGTCGTGGGCGTGCGGAATGCCGCATCAGTAACCTGCCTCCTTGGTTGTCCCTTCTCTGCATGGTTATCTACATAAAGGAGGAATCAGCCATGCAGATCAGCGTGTCATCGACCCTGACCCTCTATCATGACGGTCAATTTTGGGTTGCGCTCATCGAGCACGTAGAGGATGGAAGGCTAGGCGTCGCGCGCATTGTTTTTGGCGCGGAGCCATCTGACGAGGAAATCCTGCAGTTCGTTTCTCGTGCGTGGAGCGGGCTTTCGTTTTACGGCGAGAAGGAGCCCGATGCTCCTAAGCTTGCCAGGAATCCCAAGCGTCGCATGCGGGAAGCTGCAAGGGCGTTAAAGCGGCCTGCCATGAGCACCAAGGCCCAACAAGCGCTTTCCGAACAGCGGGAGGCGCGTAAGGTGGCAACATCCCATGCCCGCAGTTTGAGGCGGCAAGAAGAAAAGCAGGCGCGCTTCGCCTTGCGCGCGGAAAAGCGCAAGCGGAAGCACCGCGGGCATTAGATAGTTCGAGTTGCTCAAAGGAGGCGGCGTTGGAAGGCAAAGGCGTGGCGATGGCAGCGCGTTCGTTTCTTTGGTAGCGGGTGCCGCGCAAGCGAGGCCGCCCATCGCGTGAGGGGCGGCCTCGTCGTCGGTAGTTACGCTTGCTTGCAGTAGGCTTCGACTGCGGCGGCTGCGAATTCCGCTGCTCCTGCTCCGCAGGCATCGTTGATGTTGCGCGTGAATTCTCCGCCGCTGCCGTAGGCACGCCCAAGGTGGGCGAGAATGTCGTTCGTGCAGGTGTAGGCGTTCTCGGTGATGAAGCGCTGGATGGTTGCAACTTGCGCTTGCGCTTCGCTGCATGTGGGGTCCGTGCCTTCCGCGGCCATCCGGCCGAACGGCCTGAACAGTTCCATCAGCTGGTTTCCCATGGCGGCTTCGTCCTCCTTGCTTTTGCCCTTCCGTTTCTGCTCGTATTCGGCCCATTGGGACGTCTTGCCCCAGGTTTCCTTTGCCGCTGCCGCGTATTCGTCCAGCTTGCTTGTGTCGAATGGCTTGAAACTCAATGCTCTCACTCCCATCGTCTTCATGCTCTTTGCGAGCTCTATAAGGTTGTCGATATGCTCGCGTTTCAATTCGAGCAGCTTGATTTGCTGTTCGAGGGCGCGAGCTTGGTCGAAGTCGGGGCTTGCCAGGATGCTTCGGATGTCTGCAAGCGGGAACTCCAGTTCGCGGAAGAGCATGATTTGCTGCAGGCGCTCGAGGTCGCTTTCGTCGTAGAGCCTGTATCCCGCTTCGCTTCGGGCGCTTGGCGTAAGTAGCCCGATTTCGTCGTAGTGGTGCAGCGTCCGCACGCTCACGTGAGCAAGCTTGCTCACCTCATGAACCGTCATCATCCTGGCCTCCTAACCTTGCACAAGTCGTACCTTAAACTATGACGTAACGTTAGGGTCAAGAGTGCTTTTCAGATTTGTCTACCCAGTTTTGTTGGGGATTGGTTTCTAGCATGCGCGTGACGTGCCCAATGCCCGGCCCCATATGCTCTCGGGTAACTGGTCTGGGCATTGGGAATGTCGCATCGCTCGGACTAACTGCTTATTTACGGGCTTTCCGACGAGGTGATGGCCCTCGCTCTTGCTTGCACCGCAACGCATGGCGATTATTTCGAAGGGTGAATCTAGCGAGCGAGTGTGTCTCCCTCAATGCCTCCCGCAAACACGCAATGCAAGACTTTGCAAAGGCCTGACATACGCGTTGCGGGCGCTTGACGCGCGCTCTGTAGCATCGATTCCGTAGAGATTGGAATCTCGGAAGGAATCGAAGCATGGAAGCGTCTTTCGTGGCGGTCGCCGCGGCCATTGCCGTAAACCCCGCCTTGCTGGTGATACTCGTGCTGTGCCTGGGCGCGACGATGGTAAACGGGGCGACCGATGCCCCCAATGCCATAGCCACGGTGGTTGGCACTAGGGCCATGAGGCCTGGTCCTGCCATCATGATGGCGGCCGCGTGCAACTTCGTTGGCCTGGTGGGCATTACCGCCATAAGCACTGCGGTGGCCGGAACCATCTTCGGCATGGTCGATTTTGGCGGCGACAATCATGCCGCGTTGATAGCCCTGGCCGCCGCCATGGTGGCCATCATCGTGTGGGGCGTCGCGGCTTGGGCACTGGGCATTCCCACCAGCCAAAGCCATTCCCTCATTGCGGGCATCACCGGCGCGGCCATCGCCCTGCAGGGCGGGCTTGCGGGCGTGAACGCCGACGCGTGGCTGAAAGTCATCTATGGCCTGGGCGTGTCCACCGTCCTGGGCTTTGGTACGGGTTGGTTGTTCGCGCGTCTCATCAAGGCCATGTGCGCAAACATCGAGCGTTCCCGGGCGAATGCGTTCTTCAAGTGGGCGCAAATCATCGCGGGGGCTGGCGTGGCCATTCTGCATGGCGCGCAGGACGGCCAGAAGTTCCTGTCGCTTTCCATGCTCGCCGTTATGCTGGGCGTATATGGCACGGCGGACATGACGGGATTCCCGCTGTGGATGGTGGTGCTGGTTAGCCTGACCATGAGTTTGGGAACCGCCGTGGGCGGCCGCAAGATCATCAAGTCCGTGGGCATGAGCATGGTGAGAATGGAGCAGTACCAGGGCTTTGCCGCTTGTCTTTCCGCATCCTTCTGCATCGCGTTGGCTACGTTCACGGGCATGCCCGTATCCACCACGCATACCAAGACCACGGCCATCATGGGCGTTGGTGCCGAGAAGCGGCTCCGCGCCGTGAAGTGGAATCTCGCGGGCTCCATGGCACTCACCTGGGTGCTTACGTTTCCCGGGTGCGGGCTTCTGGCCTTCGCTTTCACCCATCTATTCCTGGCTGTTCTCTAGGCGCGGCTGGCAAACTGCAGTGCGAGAGGGGTACGACCATGATCAGTCCCCGTCAATACGAAAGGAACTCTATCGTGAGCAAGAACGGATTCAACTACTTCGATGCCTTCGTCAAGCAGGCTGCATATGCCGAGGAGATGGTGCTGAACCTGGTTTCCGCTATCGAGGGTGGCGAGCTTGGCTCCCAGAGCCTGGTGCAGTCGTTGCATACCGTGGAGAACGACGCGGATAGCGTGAACCATGACATCCAGGAGCATCTCCTGAGTGATTTCGTGGTTCCCCTGGAACGAAGCGGCATGAACGCCCTGGCGCACGCGTTGGATGATGTGGTGGACGCCGTGGAGGAGATTGCCTCCGAAGCCTATATCTACAACACGCAGGCCCTTCCCGATGGCGGTGCGGCAATGGTCGAGCTGCTGGCGAAGGCCATCGCCGATTTGCGCCTTGCCACCGACGGCCTGCGCGGCCTTGATGGCAAGCCCAAATCCATTCGGGAGCATTGCATCAAGGTGCAGACGTTCGAGTCCGAAGGCGATGCCACGTACATTCAGGCTGCTCACGAGCTGTACGCTCAGCCTATGGACCCCGAGCAGCGTAGGAGCGCACATGCGGTTCTGCGTGCCGTCGAGCAGGCGCTCGATACCGCGGAAAACGCTGCGGAGCGCATCGAGTCGATCGTCACGGAGAACTGGTAGGCAAGGCGTGGCGGGTGCTTCCGTTCGCGTTGTGGCACCCAGATGCTTTGCAAAGATTTGACATGGCCGAGCAGGGCCGAATGCCCGTTCCGACGTACAATGGCCATATGATTTACTACGTCGAAGATGACAAGAACATTCGAGACCTGGCGCTGTACGCGCTGGCGTCGGCGGGCATGGAGGCGAAGGGCTTTCCCGATGCGAGCACTTTCAAGGAAGCCTGTCATGGGGCCGCGCCCAGCCTGGTGCTGCTCGATATCATGCTGCCCGACGAAAGCGGCCTGGCCATTCTTGGGTGGCTCCGCGAGCATCCCCAGCTAAGCCGCGTGCCGGTGATGATGCTTACGGCCATGGGCACCGAGTACGACAAGGTGGTGGGCCTCGATGCGGGCGCCGACGACTACCTTGCCAAGCCGTTCGGCATGATGGAGCTGGTGAGCCGCTGTAAGGCGCTGCTTCGTCGGTCGGCGATGGGCACGTCTGCGTTGCCCGACCAGAATCTATTGAGGGTGGGCAAGCTCAGCCTTTCCGAGCGCGATCATACGGCGTTTGTCGAGGGCGTTCAGCTCGATCTCACGTTGAAGGAATTCGATTTGCTGCGCGTCCTGATGGAGTCGCCTGGTCGCGCGTTCACGCGGCCGCAGCTGCTCGAGGATATCTGGGGCATCACCTTCGTGGGGGAGACGCGTACGGTGGACACGCACATCCAGACGCTGCGTCGCAAGGTCAACGACGCCTGCGCCGGCGCGGGAGAGGCTATCGAAACCGTGCGCGGCGTGGGGTATCGCCTGTCCAAGGAGTCGTAGGCGATGTCTGCCAAGCAGAGGAAAACGCTTTCCGGTCGCTTGTTCGCGGTGTTCTTCTCGCTGTCGTTGGGCATTCTACTGGTTGGCGTGACCGCGGTCGTGGCCGTTAGCTGGATGGTGTACGAAGGTGCCGCCGAGCAGCGGCTTTCCACGCAGACGCAGGCCACGGCGTCTCTTCTGTCGGGGCTTTCCGAAAGCGACGCCATTGCCTACCTGCAGAATTCGGTTGTTCCCGACACGCGCATCACGCTGGTGGCGGGCGATGGCAGGGTGGTGTACGACAGCCAGATGGATGCGGCTGACATGCCCAACCATGCAACGCGTGGCGAAATCGTGGCAGCTCGCGACGAGGGCGTGTCCTCGGTTCTGCGCCATTCGGATACCACGGGTTCAGACACGCTGTATGTTGCCGCTGCTATTCCGCAAAGCGATTACGTGATTCGCTTCGCCGAGGTGAGGGCGTCTCTGTCGTTCTATCTAAGCCACATTGCCGCACCGTTGGCTGTCATCCTGGCGTTGGCGTTGCCAATCTGCCTGCTGCTCGCGCGTATGATGGCCCGTGCGATTTCCGCGCCCCTGGTGGACGTCGACTTGGAAGATCCTCTGGCGTGCGATGCGTATACCGAGGTCATGCCGCTGCTTCAGCGCGTTGATGCCCAGAAGGCCGAGCTCGTCGAGAAGAACGAGAAGCTGCAGGCTGCCGTGGAGGCGCGCCGCGAGTTCACGGGTAACGTGAGTCACGAGATGAAATCGCCCCTGCAGGTCATCGGTGGGTATGCGGAGCTTATCGAGGGCGGGGTCGCCACCGGGGAGGATGCGCGGCGCTTCGCGGGGCTTATTTCCTCCGAGGCCACGTCGATGCGCATGCTCATCGACGACGTGCTGGTGCTGTCCAAGCTGGATGAAATGCGGGTCGATCGGTCGACGAGCTTCGATATGGCCGCGGCATGCGGCAGCGCCATCGCGCGCCTTGAGCCCGCTGCGCAGGAGAGGGGAATGCGCGTTACGCAGCGCGGGGAGGCGAGCGCGCTCGTTCGTGGTTCCGTATCGCTGGCTGAGCAGATGGTATACAACCTGGTAGATAACGCAATTCGCTATGGTCGCCAGGGTGGCTTGGTGGAAGTTGACCTTGCGGTGAGCGGCGGTTCCGTGCGACTGGCTGTTTCCGATGACGGGCCGGGGGTCTCGCCCGACCAGCGTGACCACATTTTCGAACGTTTCTACCGCGCCGATGCGTCCCGCTCCCGCGAAACCGGAGGTACGGGCTTGGGCTTGGCCATCGTCAAGCACGCTGCGATTTCCATGGGTGGTTCGGTGCGCGCCGAGGAATCGAGCGCAGGAGGCCTAGCGGTCGTCGTCGACCTGCCGCTGGCTGGCGAATAGAGGGGCGAACCGGCCAGTCTCTGTGCTATTAATGCGCTGCTATTTGCTAGCTGCCAACGTGCTCGTGGAGGATCCAGGTCCTCTCGCCGCCGGAAATGGCCTCGAGCTCCTCGTCAGAGAGCTCGTAACCCTCTTCCTTGGCGAGCGCAAGCAGCTCCTCGGGCGTCTTCGCGTTTGCGATCTTGGCTTTCTGCTCGTCGGTGAGTTCGATGCGGTCCATGTCGCGCTCCTCTCGTGTCGCGGCGTCGTGCGGCCCAGGGGCCGTTGCCGTTTTCGATACCGCCTATCTTACGCTCCCGCGGGCTGCTTCGCCCTCCTCCTTTCTATATGGTTAACTCAACGTAGCATTTGCGCTTCCCGGGGACGTGGGGTCGCTCATCCACCAATTGCCTGCATGGCTGCCATCTGCGCTTGGGATAGCATGCCCAGTTGAAACATGACGAGCTCGTCTGCGCTTGCCTGGCCAAGGCATGCCATATCCATGAGCGTGGCCCATTCCGTCGCGTTCCTGCGGTGGGCGTCGACGTACGTCAGGAGCGTTGGCGCGCTGAAATTCGCGCGCCAGAGCAGGTCGCACATGAGCAATCGCCCGGTATGTCCGTTCCCATCCACGAAAGGGTGTATGCGACCGATGAGGTGCGGAGCGTGCGCGGCCGTGAGCACGGGGTCGATCTTGCCTGATGCGAGGAAGTCGAGCAGCCCATTCACGAGCGTGGGAATCGCGGAGGGGTCTGCGGTCTTCTTGCCGGGCGGCAGGGGAAGCGGTTCCGCATTCGTGATGAGCGTCAGGGCCGTTGTGGTGAACGGGATGGGGTCTTCCTGTGTGCGCCAGCGCGGCTCCGGTATTCGCAGGCGCACTTGCGGCTCGTGTCGCGTTGCTTCGTTCCATAGGGCCAGCAGGTCGGAAGGGAAGCGAGGCGGATTGGACGCAGCTGCCAGGATATGCGCGAGGATGCGCGCCCTCTCTCGCATTGCCATCCGTTCGGGTCCGCCGGAAAGGCCTCCGCGCAGTTTCAGGGCGCGCTCGCAGAGGATGCTGGTTTGCCCCTCGCCAGCTTCCCAGTTCGCAGCCTCGGGGACGTCGCTTGCGACCATGCGCCAAAGCAGGGTCTCAGGTTCGCATTGCGTGGATTGGAGGCTGTGATGCAGTCGTTCTTCGCCTTCGCGGAGCTTGCGTACCAGGTCCATTGCCTGCGCGCTGGCTTTCGTGGCAACGAGCAGCGTGTTGTCGCCAGTGAGGGCGGGTGCCTTTGCATTCTGACCGCCCGTCAATGCGTCGAAGTCCATGCGAGCCTCCTCGTTTCTTGGGCTGGCACTTTGGCTCGCCTGGCATTGGCTTGCGGTATGGAGTGGTTTGGGCGCTTAGCCTAGCCGTGCGTGCGTCGCAATCGTCGAACTCATCTTTGCCCATGCTAGCACACTCGCTCAGGGCGACGCATTTGCGCAGACTTTCAGCTGGGCTGCCACGCGATGCGGATGCAGGCATGATGACGTTCCGGTTCGAGACATGCTTCAGAGCCCATGTGCCTCGAATGCCCCATGCTTTTGGTCGTTTTCCCAATCGGCCACGTAACGCGTTGCGAAACGATTTCCCTTCGCGATGAGCACGCGAGGATGGGGTGCGTACAATAGCGATAGCGATGAGCCGACGATGCAGATTGGACCTCATGATGAGAATGCTCGACGATCACATCCGTCCCCAGGTGGTCAACAGGCTTGTTTCCGATGATGGCGCGTGCAAATACGTCATGCGCTTGCATGACGGCAACCTGGTTGAAACTGTTGGTATCCCCCGTGAAGACAGTAATGCAGAGAGCCTGCTCACCGTGTGCTTTTCCACGCAAGTGGGATGCGCTATGGGTTGTGCCTTCTGCGCGACGGGTAAGCGCGGGCTGGTGCGAAATCTTACGGCCGATGAAATGCTCTGGCAGATTCTCATCGTCCAGCGAGACTTCAGGCGCAGCGTGACCTCGGCGATAGCCATGGGACAGGGCGAGCCCCTGATGAATTACGACGCCCTCGTCGATGCCGTCTCGGTTATCGTCGACCCGGACGACTTCGCCATCGATCCCGATAGGGTGTCCATCTCGACATGCGGTTTGATAGAGGGCATTCGCAATCTTGCCGCAGATGGCGTGCCGGCGACGCTTGCGATTTCCCTTCATGGTGCCACGCAGGAGCTGCGCGATAAGCTCATGCCCGGCGTTCGTCGTTATCCTCTCGACCAGCTTCACGACGAGCTTGCCAAGTATTGCCGCGGTACGGGAAAGCGCATCATCGTGCAATACCTGATGCTTGGCGGGCTGAACGACGGCGATGCGGACCTGGAAGCGCTTGCGGCGTTTTGCGAAGGTCTCGATGTGCATGTTTCCCTGCTGCACTATAACCGCGTCGAGGGCTTGGCGTTCGAGCCGAGCCCCTTCGGCAGGATGGCGCTATGGGTGTTTGAGTTGAGGCAGCGGGGGATGGCGGCAAGCATGAACGAGCCGCGTGGTGCGGATATTGGCGCGGCTTGCGGGCAGCTTGCGGGCGGGCTGTACTAGGTTGCGCTTCAAGCGCAATCGATGGGGTTGTTTTCTGGTGGGCGAATGCTCCGGGGCGCTTCGACGCCGTCCCGTTGGCATCGGAGCGCGCTTGCTTTGCGAGCGAGTACTGCGTTACCTAGCGAAAGGACAGTTCGATGAGGGCAGACCGGATCATTAAGAACGCGAGAATCTACACGGCGGACAAGGATAATCCGGAGGCGTCTGCCCTTGTGGTGAAGGATGGCAAGTTCGTCTACGTGGGTGACGAGACTGGCCTCGCGGACTTCGAGGGCGAGGTAGCCGATCTCGGTGGGAAGTTCGTCATGCCCGGCATCATCGACAGTCACCTGCACATAACCACGGGCGTTGGCTTCGAGTACGCCGACCTTGGCCAACGCTTCGAGCCGGACGGCAAGCAGGCCGCCCTCGACTTCATGGAGGGCTACATCGGGGAGCATCCCGGGCAGAAGCGCTACCGGTTCTTCATGGAGAGGAAGTGCCTGAAGGGCGAGGACATCTGCATGGAGGAGCTCGACGCGATCTGCCCCGATGCGGAACTCGTGCTTCTGGAGGATGAGGTGCACAGCAACTGGGCGAACTCCAAGGTCTACGAGC
>NZ_JAZZJS010000028.1:0-11061 GCF_056180635.1 Denitrobacterium sp.
AGCAAATCGGCGGAAAGAAGAAGTAGGGCGGTCTCATGGCACAGAAGAAAAATGTGAAAACGCGCGTTAAGCGTTCCGAACGCAAGAATATCGTCGTCGGCGCCGCGCATATCAAATCTACGTTCAACAACACGATTGTCAGCATCACCGATCCTCAGGGCAATGTGATTTCCTGGCAGTCTGCTGGCACGGTCGGCTTCAAGGGCTCTCGTAAGTCCACGCCGTTCGCCGCTCAGATGGCTGCAGAGGCTGCTGCCAAGACCGCTATGGAACATGGCCTGAAGAAGGTTTCCGTGTTCGTTAAGGGTCCTGGTTCCGGCCGCGAGACCGCTATCCGCTCCCTTCAGGCTGCGGGTCTGGAAGTCTCCAGCATTCAGGATTGCACCCCGATTCCGCACAACGGTTGCCGTCAGCGCAAGCGTCGTCGCGTTTAACTGAAAGGATTATGATTATGGCAGTGAACAGGACTCCGGTTCTGAAGCGTTGCAGGCAGCTGGGTATCGACCCTGTCGTGCTGGGCTATTCCGGCAAGGAATCCGAATACGGCATGCAGCTCCGCGAAAAGCAGAAGGCCAAGTTCATCTACGGCGTTCTCGAAAAGCAGTTCCGCGGTTACTTCCGTCGTGCCAAGAGCATGCCCGGCATCACCGGTGAGAACCTGATGGCTATCCTGGAAAGCCGTCTGGACAACATCGTGTTCCGTCTGGGTTTCGCCCGTACGCGCAAGGAAGCCCGTCAGGCTGTAACGCACGGTCACATCACCGTGAACGGCCGTCGCGTCGACATCCCCAGCTATCGCGTTCGCCCCGGCGATCTCGTTGCCGTTGCCCCCAAGGCCAAGGAACTTCTGGTCATCAAGAGCGCTCTCGTTTCCAACGAGCGTGTGCAGGTGCCCGCTTGGCTCGAGGTTGACATCGAGAAGCTGCAGGGTAGCGTACTGAACCTTCCCACCCGCGATCAGATCGATTTGGACATCAACGAACAGCTCATCGTCGAACTTTACTCCAAGTAATCTACGCGGCTTTTAAGGAGGCTTACAAAATATGACAGAGTTCATGAGGCCTACAATCACTACGGAAGAAGTCAGCGATACCGTTGCACGTTTCGTGGTCGAGCCGCTCGAGCGCGGTTATGGCTACACGCTTGGTAACTCCATGCGTCGCGTGCTGCTGAATTCTCTTGATGGTGCTGCTGCTACGGCTATTCAGATCGATGGTGTTCAGCATGAGTTCACCACGGCTGAAGGTGTAATCGAAGACATTACCGACATCGTTCTCAACGTGAAGGGGCTGGTCTTCAGCGCCTTCACCGAGGACGCGGTCGAGGCCACGGCCCGTATCTCCGCCGAGGGCCCCTGCACCGTTACCGGTGCCGACCTGGAAGTGCCCACCGAGTTCACGCTCGTGAACCCCGAGCACGTGATCGCCACGGTCGCCGATGGCGGCCAGCTGGATATGACGGTTCGCATTGGCGTTGGTCGCGGCTACGTTGTGGCCGACCGCAACAAGCGCACCGAAGATCCCATCGGCATCATCCACGTCGATTCGCTCTTCTCTCCCGTGCGTCGTTGCGCTCTGAACGTTACCGACACGCGTGTTGGTCAGAGCACCGATTACGACAAGCTGGTTCTGGAAGTCGAAACCGACGGTTCGATTTCGCCGGTTGATGCGGTATGCCAGGCGGCAAACATCATTAACCAGTACATGGGAGCGTTCCTTTCTCTCAACGAGAGCGAAGAGGAAGAAGGGGAAGAGGTTCCCTCCATCTTCGCTCCGGAAGGCGAGGAGACGAATGCCGAGCTCGACAAGCAGATCGAGGATCTGGACCTCTCCGTTCGTTCCTACAACTGCCTGAAGCGCGCTGGCATCCACGCGGTACGTCAGCTGGTCGAATATTCCGAAAACGACCTGCTCAACATTCGCAACTTCGGCGCTAAGTCCATCGAAGAAGTGAAAGACAAGCTCATTTCCATGGGCCTCAATTTGAAGCAATAGGAGAATCGAGAACATGAGACACTACAAGAAGGGTCGTAAGCTCGGCACCGATGCCTCGCATACCAAGGCCATGAAGAAGAGCCTGGTTGTCGCGCTGTTCACGAACGACCGTATCAAGACGATCGAGTCTCGCGCCAAGGAAATCCGCCCCGATGTTGACAAGATCATCACCTGGGCCAAGCGCGGCGACCTGCATGCCCGTCGTCTGGCCATCGCCGCTCTGGGCGACAAGGAACTCGTACGCGAGGTCTTCGAGAAGGTTGCTCAGGGTCAGTTCCAGGACCGCCAGGGTGGTTACACCCGCATCATGAAGCTTGGTCCCCGCAAGGGCGACAATGCTCCCATGGTGATCATGGAGCTCGTTACCGAGCCCGTGGCCAAGAAGGCCGTAAAGCCCGCTAAGGCTGCCAAGAAGGCTGCTGCTCCCAAGAAGGAAGAAGTTGCCGAGGAAAAGCTCGAGCAGGCCGCTGAAGGCGCTGCCGAAGCTGCTGCCGAGGAAGCCGTAGAAGAGGCTGTCGAGGCTGCTGAGGAGAAGGCTGAATAGCCAACTCGCTTATAGCGCATGAAAGACCCGCCACTTGGCGGGTCTTTTTTTGCGTCAGCTGGCTCCTCGCGTAGGATATCGGGTGGCGATTCCCGTTCGCGTGCGGAGTAGCGTGGCTTCCGTGCCATACTTTGCTCATGTCGATTAACGCAGCCACATATCAGCAGGCCGATACGCCCGTTCATCGTGTCGACGCGCGCGTGAAGATAACACTTGCCCTCGTGTATTCCGTGGCAATCTTCTTCGTCGATTCATGGTGGGGGATGGCCGCGTATGCCGCTTGCGCGATTGCCTGCTTTGCCGTGGCTCGCATTCGCGTGCTGGCGCTTGCGCGTCAGCTTGTGCCCCTTTGGCTCATTCTGCTGTTCACGCTGTTGTCCCATACCCTTAGCGGCGCTGGGTTCCTTGCGGGCCTGTTCTATATCGCGCGCATCGCGCTCATCCTCGCCGCATCGCTCGCGCTTACCGTTACCACCACGGCGAGCGAGCTCTCCCAGGCCCTTGAAAGCATGTTGCGGCCGCTGGCGCACGTGCGTCTTCCCGTGCGCGATATCGCTGCCATCGCAAGCATTGCGCTCCGCTTCATTCCTATCATCATCGACGAGTTCCACCTCGTCGTGGACGCTCAGGCGTCGCGTGGGGCGCGCTTTGCCAGCGGTGGTCCCTTGGCGCGCATACGCGCGTGGGGTGGGGCGTTTACGCCGCTTCTGGTGGGCCTATACCGCCGTGCCGACCGCCTGGCTGCAGCGATGGGCTCGCGCTGCTATGGCGCCACGGTTCTTCCCACGCGCTTGCACGAGCGACGGTTGGGCATCGTGTCGCTTGTCGCGATGACCTTGGTCGCTGCCGCATTGTGCGCCTGTTCAGCGCTGTTGTAGTTGCTGCGCGCGTAAGCCCAGGTCATGCCGCTGCGTGCATATATACTCCATAGAGAGTATTTCGCTTTGCGGGGCGTTTTCATTCGTGACAGCCTTCAACCGCGCGTATATAGTGAAGGTGGAATGCGAATGGGGGCGCGTTTCGTTTCGTGTTCAACATTCGAGAAGAGGGACCTGAGTGCTATTGGCTTTGCCAGGCATATACGTCGGTTGCGCCATTGTGGCGGCAGCCGCGTTGGGGCTTGTTGCTGGCGGCTTCCTCGAGCGCGTCGCGTGGCGTCTCGTTCACGACGAGCGCGTGCTTTCCGGGAAGTCGCATTGCGATGCGTGCGGCCATGCGCTTGCGCTTAAAGACCTCGTTCCCATCGTGAGCTGGGTTTCCCTGCAAGGCCATTGCCGCTATTGCCATAGGCATTTGTCGGCGCGCTATGCGGCGACGGAATTCGCGTGCGCGGGCCTCTTCGTGTCAATCGTCGTGTGCTACGGCATTACGCTCGAGGCGTTCGAGATGGTCGGGTTCGCTTGCTGTCTGGTGGTGCTTGCCCTCACTGACCTCGACGAGTCGTACATTCCGAATCAGACCATCCTCGCCGCAATCGTCATTCGCGCGCTATTCATCGGCGGGGCCTGGATAGCGCTTTCGGTGGGTGCACCCGTGCAGGCCGTGTTTGTCGATCCCGCGGCACATGGCTTTGTTTCGGTGGATGCCCAGGCGCTGGGCCTGGATGCGGAATCGTTCTGGGTTCCCGAAGTCGACATCGGCATCGTTGTATTCCGGCTGTTTGGCGAGTCGCTTACGGGAGCGGTAGGCGTGGGCGTGGCCGTGGTGGTGCTGGCGCTCGTCATGGACCGCGTACTGGGCCGCTCCTCGATTGGCGGCGGCGATATAAAGCTCTTTGCGGTTGCGGGCTTGTACTTCGGCGTGCACCAGTGCCTTTTCCTCATCGTTGTGGCGTGCGTGCTGGGCATTCTATTTGCGCTTACCATGCAGAATCGCGCTGGGTTCAGCGACGACGCCTATCGTATGGACCAAGCGTTGGCTTCCCAAAACGAGATGCCCCAAAGTGCGGAAAACGCGCCGGTCAACCCGCCGGAAGAAGAGTGGCCGTTCCTCGAGGAAGAGCAGGAGCGCGTCCGAGCTCACAAGGGCGTAGCGCGCATGTTCCCCTTTGGGCCTTCGATTTCGCTTGCATGCTGGGTCACCATGATGGTGGGTGGCCCCATCACGCGTTGGTACTTGGGGCTGTTCTAGTTCCCGAATAGCGTAGCGCGTTCCACGTAATCGAGCGTTTCCTGCGGCGTGGCGCATACTCTGAACAGCCCGCGGTCGGCGTGATCCATGAACTTCGCCTGCTCCATCTGGTCGAACATAGCTTCCAGCGCGTCGTAGTAGCCCTGCACGCTGTAGATGCCCAGCGGCTTGCAGCCCTTGCCGTCGCAAACCTTCTGTTCGGCCAGGGCGCTGAAGATCTCGTCGAGGGTGCCAATCGAGCCAGGTAGGGCGATGAAGGCGTCGGAGTGCTTGAACATCTCGGTTTTCCGATTGCTTAGATCGCGCGTTTCCACGATCTCGTCGCAGGGGAAGACGGGACGCTGCAGTAGATAGGGAACGCCCGTGGGGATAACGCCCAGAACGCTGCCGCCCGCATCGGCTACGGCGTGCGCGACGGCGCCCATGAGCGCGGTGTCGAACCCGCCAAACACGAGCGTATGGCCGCGGCGCCCCAGTTCCGCGCCTAGTTCGATGGCGCTGCTGATGTAGGGTTCGCCGGCGTTGACGTTAGAGCCGCAGAATACGCAGATGTTCATGGGGTCCTTCTTGGGTAGTTGGATTTTGGCGTGTTCGACCATTGTATAATCGAGCGGTAAAGATGCAAACGTCGGTAAGGAGCCCCTATGGCAACGATGCTCTACCAAGGTCACGGATCCTATCGTTTCACGCTTGCCAACGGGCAGGTCGTGTATGTCGACCCCTTCGCCGGCGAGGGCTACAGTGCGCCCGCGAATCTCATCCTGGTGACGCACGAGCATTTCGACCATACGCAGACGCAGCTTATGCCCCATGCGGCCGATTGCCGCGTGCTTCGTGCCGCCGATTTCCAGCCCACGCCGGGCGACTACCGCTCGTTCGATGCGTGCGGCGTGCATATCGAACCTGTTCAGGCATGCAACAAGAACCATCCTGTTGCCGAATGCGTGGGGCTCGTACTCACGCTCGATGGCGTGCGCTTCTATGCGTCGGGCGATACGAGCACGACGGACGACATGCGTTCGGGCAAACTCGCCGATATGCATATTGATTACGCCGTTTTCCCTGGTGACGGCTTCTATAACATGGATGTCGAAGAGGCGAGTGCGTGTGCTGCGCTCGTAGGCGCGCGTCATAGCATCCCCGTGCACCTGGTTCCCATGGATGGCAATCCCACGCCCGAAACGCTGTTCGACTCCGCCAAGGCCGAAGCGTTCCAGGCAAGCGGCCGCATCATCCTGCATCCGGGCGAGGAAATCGAGCTGAGCTAATCGCCGCCGAAATCGCAAGCGTAGTTTCATTTTCGTTTCTTTTGGAATGCGTCCCAATCCATTCAATTTGCCCGTGGGCGTGGTAACGCATTAACGGAGGGCCCGAGGCCCGGCCGTATACTCTTCCTGGACCGCCTGCTAGGCGGGCGGCATCATGCAAGCAGAGCGCAGGGAGAGGCCTATGCAAGCAGCGTATCCGCATATCTTCGAGCCCTTCACCGTACGGCACATGACGGCCAAGAACCGAATCGTCATGGCTCCTATGGGCACGAATTTCGCCAAGTGCTCCGGCGAGCTTTCCGAGGAGCACATCGCCTACTACGAACAGCGCGCCAAGGGCGGCACGGGCATCATCATCTTGGAAAACGTCGATATCGACTACCCGCAGGGCAGCAACGGCACCACGCAGCTGCGCATCGATCGAGACACCTTCATGCCCCGCCTGTACGAGCTTTGCGAGGCCGTGCATCGTCATGGCGCATGCATCGCGGTGCAAATCAACCATGCCGGTGCGGCCACCATGGAGCGGCGTATTGGCTGCCAGCCCATTTCGGCGTCGGATATCCCCAGCAAGGCGGGTGGCGAAGTGCCGCGACCGATGACGGTTGACGAAATCAAGCACGTGGTGAAGAAGTTCGGCGAAGCGGCCAAGCGCGCGCAGGCGTGCGGGTTCGACGCCGTGGAAATTCATGCGGGGCACAGCTACTTGCTCTCGCAGTTCCTTTCCCCGCTTACCAATCATCGCGACGACGAGTATGGCGGAAGCCCCGAAAACCGCGCGCGCATCGTGACGGAAGTCGTTCAGGAGGTGCGTGCCCAGGTGGGGCCGTTCTTCCCGATTTTCATTCGTCTTTCGGCCGACGAGCTGATGGAGGGCGGAAACACGCTCGAAGACTGCATCGAGTACCTGCAATACTTCCAGGAGGAAGTCGACGTATTTGACGTTTCCGCAGGTCTTGCGGGTGCGATCCAGCTGCAGATTGACATCGACTACATGCCCGATGGGTGGCGTGCCTATATGGCGCGCGCTCTGCGCGAAGCGTATGGCAAGCCGTGCATCACCATGGGCAACATCCGCAAGCCGCAGGTAGCGGAAGACATCCTGGCGCGTGGCGACGCCGATCTCATTGGCATGGGACGTGGTCTCATCGCCGACCCGTATTGGGTCAATAAGGTCGAGGATGGGCATGTAGAGGATATCCGCACGTGCATTTCGTGCAACATCGGCTGCGCGGGGCACCGCATTGGCTTGAACCAGCCCATGCGTTGCACGGTGAACCCCGACTTGTTCCATGATGACGCGTATCGCGAGCGCAAGGTGAAGAAGCCCTGCAACGTGGTTGTCATTGGCGGCGGCACGAGCGGTTTGGAGGCGGCATGCACCGCTGCCGAGCTGGGCTGCACGACGTTCCTCATCGAGGAGAAGGACGAGCTTGGCGGCTTGGCGGCTATCATCTCGCGCATCCCCGAGAAAGACCGCATCATGGACTTCCCGCGCTACCTGATTACGCGCGCGAAGAAGCTGCACAACCTGTTCATTTTTACGGGCGCGCCTGCAACGATCGACCTGGTTCGCAGCTTCAATCCCGATATCGTGGTGAACTCCACTGGCTCCAACCCCACGCTGCCGCCTATTCCCGGCTTGAAGTACCGCGTCGACCAGCCGGGCACGCGCGTGGCCACCGCGTTGAAGCTCATCGAGCGCATCAACGAGTATCCAGAGGATATGACGGGCATGGAAGTCGCCATCATTGGTGGTGGCGCGACGGGCCTGGATATCATGGGCGTGTTTGCGCCGCGCGGTGCCAAGGTGACGATGATCGAGCGCTCTCCCGCCATTGGTGCGGGCCTCGACCCCGTTACGCGCAGCGACACCCTTAACAAGCTGCAGAAATACGGCGTGCGCCAGATGACGCGCACGGCGCTGCAGGAAGTGCGCGACGACGAATTCGTGGTGGAGGACCGCGAGGGCAACAAGCACATCATCCCGTTCGACTATGGCTTCGTCGCATTGGGCATGCGTTCGAACAATCCCGTGCTTTCCGAACTGCAGGAGGCGTTTGCGGGTACCGATGTGACCCTGTACAACATTGGCGACAGCAAGCGGGCGCGCCAGATCATCCATGGCACCATGGAGGGACGCGACATCATCAGCGTCCTGGAGCGTCGCCAGTTCCTGTAGGCGAATTGATGGCGGAATGAGAAGAGGCGGGCTTCGGCCCGCCTCTTTGCGTTAGAGCAGCTCTTCCAGGCTGCGCACGGCTATGGTCGCGCTGGCCTGCAGCTCCTCGAACGTGCCCGTCTCGTCGCAATCGTATGCGCCCACGGTGCGGATGCCCGTGCGCATCATGGTGCCCACGGCATAGGTGGCATCGTCGAATCCCCAGGTGGTTTCGGGCGTCGAATGCATGGTTTCCATGGCGTGCAGGAAGATGCCCGGCTCTTCCTTGCTCATGTTCAAGTCGTCGGTGGTGCAGACTTCCGCGAAGTATTCCAGCAGACCACAGCGGCCAAGGCCCGCTTCAACGTAGCGCTTGGGGCTGCTGGTTACCACGCAGCAGGGAATGCCCAGCTCGCGCGCACGTTCCAGGATGTCTTTTGCGCCAGGGAGCGCTTGCACGCGTTCGCGGTAGAACTCGAGGAGCATGTCGTCTTCGAGCTTCAGGACGTCTTCGGGCGAGCTGCCCACGCCGTATTTCTCGAACCAGAGCACGGCGCTTTCCTCGATGGGCAGCGCGCGGATGCTCGTAAGGTCTTCGGGCGTGACCGGCGCATTCGCCATGCCTTCAAGCGCCTCTTCCGTTTCGTTCCATGCGTTCATGGAATCGAGGAGGGTGCCGTCGCAATCGAAGATGAATCCGCGGGTTCCGGCGAAGATGTCGGTCATGGGGTTGCTCCTGGAGGTTGAGAAGACGCTGGCTATAAAAATGCTCCCTCCCCGTAGGCGGAGAGGGAGCGCTGGTGAGGCGGCCTATTTGAAGTAGGCGACGCCGCTTTCGATGATGGGCTGGTAGCTTAGGCCGGGCACGTTCTGGTACAGGCCCGCGCCGCTACGTTCGGTGTGGCCCATCTTGCCGAACACGCGGCCGTCGGGGCTGGTGATGCCTTCGATGGCATATGCGGAGCCGCTGGGGTTGGCCGCCCAGTTCATGCTGGGGTTGCCATCCTCGTCGACGTACTGCGTGGCAATCTGGCCCGCGGCGGCGAGCTGCGCGTACAGCTCGGGCGAGATGACGAAGCGGCCCTCGCCGTTGCTGATGGGCATGGTGTGGATGTCGCCCACTTCGCATTCGGCAAGCCACGGCGACAGGTTGCTGGCAACGCGCGTGCGCACGATGCGGCTCTGGTGGCGGCCAACGCTGTTGAAAGTGAGCGTGGGGCAGGTGTCGTCCATGGGGCGGATGTCGCCGAACGGCACGAGGCCGAGCTTCACGAGCGCCTGGAAGCCGTTGCAGATGCCCAGCATCAGGCCGTCGCGGTTCTGCAGCAGGTCGCGCACCGCCTCGGTAACGGCGGGGGAGCGGAAGAACGCCGTGATGAACTTGGCGGAACCGTCGGGTTCGTCGCCACCCGAGAAGCCGCCGGGAATCATGACGATCTGGCTGTTCTGGATGCCCTTCACGAGCGCCTCCGTGCTTTCGTGCACGGCTTCGGGCGTGAGGTTGTTGATGATGAGCGTGGTGGCTTCGGCGCCCGCGCGCTCGAAGGCGGCTGCGGTGTCGTATTCGCAGTTGGTGCCTGGGAACACGGGGATGATCACGCGGGGCTTGGCAATGGTGCCGTTGAATACCAGCGGCGTGTGGTTGCTGCTGGTAACGGCTTCCACCGTGCCTTCCTGGTTGCGGTAGGGGAATACCGGCTCGAGCTTGCCTTCCCAGGCTTCCTGCAGTTCGGAAAGGGAGAGGACCTCGCCTGCGGCCGAGAACTCGTACGCTTCCGTGGTGGTGCCGATTT
Source organism: Denitrobacterium sp. (assembly GCF_056180635.1). NCBI lineage: Bacteria > Bacillati > Actinomycetota > Coriobacteriia > Eggerthellales > Eggerthellaceae > Denitrobacterium > Denitrobacterium sp. Next base: position 9,891 of record NZ_JAZZJS010000028.1, read on the forward strand.
CGCCCACGTACATGCTGCCCGTGGCCTGCGGGATTGCCGCGCCGTCGGCCAGCTCGACGTAGAACGAGCCGTATGCGGGCGTGAACAGGTCGCCACGCTCCTCGTTGTCGTTCAGCGTCAGGCCGATGCCGTTGCCCAGGCACATCTTGAAGAGCGCTTCTGCGGCGCAGCCGTAGCCAGCGGTGGATACGGCAAGCGCGCTACCAGCGCCGATGAGCTCTTCCACCATGTCGAAGGCGGAAAGGAGGTCTTCCACGTCGGGCGTGAGGTTGTCTTCCTGGTAGGCGGGGCGAATCTCGATGACGCGATGGCCTGCGCCCTTGAATTCGGGGCTCGTGATGCGATCGTCTTTGCCGCAGCCCGTGCAGAAGCTCACCAGCGTGGGCGGTACGTCGATGTCCTCGAAGCTGCCGCTCATGGAATCTTTGCCGCCAATGGAACCAACGCCCAGGTCGACCTGGGCCATGAGGGCGCCCAGCACGGCCTGTGCGGGCTTGCCCCAGCGCTCGGGGCTGGTGCGCAGCTTCTCGAAGTACTCCTGGAAGGACAGGTAGGCGTTCGCGCGCTGGAAGCCGGCGGCCACGAACTTGGCCACGCTTTCCACGACGGACAGATAGGCGCCCGTGAACTGGTTCGCTTCCATGATGTAGGGGTTGAAGCCCCAGGCCATGCCGCTGACGGTGTGCGTCTCGCCGAACACGGGCAGCTTGGATGCCATGGCCATGGCGGGGGTGAGCTGGCGTGCGCCGCCGAAGGGCATGAGCGCGGTGCCGGCGCCGATGGTGCTGTCGAAGCGCTCCACCAGGCCCTTCTTGCCGCAGACGTTCAGGTCGGTAACCAGCGACGTCATGCGTTCTGCCAGCGTGTCGCCTTCCCAGCTGGGCGCATATGCGCCGCCGGCGCACAGGTGCGCGGTCTGAAGCTTGGGGGCGCCGTTGCTGGCCAGGAACTCGCGGCTTACATCTACGATGGCCTCGCCGTTCCAGTCGATGCGCACGCGCGCGTCGCCGGTAACGGTGGCCACGGGCGTGGCTTCCAGGTTCTCTTCCTTGGCGTATGCGAGGAATTCTTCCACGTCGGCGGCGTCCAGAGCCACGGCCATGCGCTCCTGGCTTTCGGAAATGGCAAGCTCGGTGCCATCCAGGCCGTCGTACTTCTTGGGCACGGCGTT
>NZ_JAZZJS010000029.1:0-5779 GCF_056180635.1 Denitrobacterium sp.
GTGCTCCTAGACGTATCGGCTGCAGTCCTGAACGCACGCTGCCGTTGGGCTGCGGCCCCGGCCTGCTGCTTGCTTGAGGCTGGTTGAGCCGCTGTGGTTACGCCATGCAGGCGGCGGCTTCGCTGGGCTCGGCGAAGCGGACCTCGGATTCGTTGGCAAGGATGACCGTGGGCGTGGCGCTCTCGGCAACGTGCTTCGGGAGGTAGATGTCGTAGCCGTTCCACGTGCCAGCCTGCTCCACGATCGCGTACCCGTGCTTCCATGCGAAAAGCGTCACATTGATGCTCACAACGGCCTCCATTTCCGAAACGACAATTCGACTTTATGGCCGTTTTGAATCAAGAGCAATCCTTGACTTTTGCGCGCGCGGAGTGTCTGCCGCTCACGCTGCAGGGCGATTTTTTGATGCGAAATGCATGCCGATTTTGCGTCTCCGGTCTTACGCCGCGGCGGCTTGGAACGGGGCGACCAGCTTGCCGAAAGCAAAGCGAACTGCGGGCCCGGCGACGAGGAACTGCCAGAGCGCCGCGATAGGGTAGTTCACGACGATGAGCTGGAGCAACGTGGGCCAGAAGCTCGCGTCGACCGCGCCCTTCACGATCACGCAGGCGGCAAGGCTCATGAGCGGGCACATCAGGAGCACTGACGTGCCCGAGATGGCGAACACAATCGCGCGCTGCGACGCGCCCTTGCGCGCCACGGCGCCAGCGGCGCGGCCTGCGATGCGGGAGACCAGGAGTAGGTCGATCGCAATGGCCACCGGCCACATGATCAGCATTTCCTGGAGCGCGGATGCGAAGATCCCGGGCGAAACCGCTCCCTGACTAATAATGATGTTGAAGCAAATCATCGCGTAGACCATGACGAACGTCATCAAGACAGTGAACGCGCATTCCTGCAGGCGTGTTTTGGGCATAATAAAACCTCCGTGCGATCCGAGCAGTGTTTGTTCGTTATCACCAGGAGGTGTGCGTTTCCAATTGTACCTGCTATGCGTTTGTTGCACGAGCGACTATAGCACCCGGGGGCGGTTGCTCGTAAGCGCTGCGCCCCTGCTCCCCGCAAAATCTGCATCACTCTTTTTGGCTCGTGGGCTGGCTGTCCCATCTGCTGTACTCGCAAATGGGCTGGGCCTGAAATAATCCCTATCATCGGCACAAGTGCGTGGAAAGGGGAGGGCCATGGCGGATGGAATGTGGACCATGAACGACAACGGCGAGTTCCACCTGGAGGAACCGTATCGCACGCAGTTGCGGGAGGCCAAGGAGGCCGCCACGCGCGGCTGGCATGCGGCCCTCGTCGAGTACCTGGTGCCCAGGTGCCCCTACACGGCCCAAGAGCTCACCGACGAGCTGGTTCGGCGCAACGTGCAGCGCGGCGACGACAAGGTCCTTCTCTTCGAGGAGTTCATCCTAGAGGCCCTGAGCGGGGACCTGTAGCTCAAGTCCTCCGCGGGCGTGCGGTATACTCCTCGCAATGGGAATGAGGCTCTCCCTAGGTCGAACCTGAACCGCGCGCCAGCGCTGATGGCTTCTGCAAGGTCAACGTGCAGGGGCCTTTTTCGTTGCTCCTGCGGAAAGGGGGCGATGTGCTCCTCAACTGCCTCGCCGTCGGATGCGGCGGCTTTATCGGATCCGTGCTGCGCTACCTGATAGGAAACGCGGCCCCGCCATCTTCGTTCCCCCTGGCGACGCTCGCCATAAACGTCGTCGGCTCGTTCGTGCTCGCGGCTCTCGCGGCGCTCGTGCTGCGGGGTTCGATGGCCGATGGGCAGCTCTCCCTCTTGCTGCGCGTCGGGCTCTGCGGTGGGTTCACGACCATGTCGACGTTCAGCCTGGAGGTGGTCGACCTGGCGTCGCGCGGGGCGTGGGTTGGCGCCGTTGCGTACGCCGTCCTCACATGCGCGCTCTGCGTCGTAGCCGCGTTTGCGGGCGGCGCAGTCGTATCCAAAGTGGGGTAGTTGTCCCCTCTACGGTACTCGCAAAAGAGCCAAGACTGGGATAATTCTCACCATAGACGCCAATGCGCGGAGGGGAGGCTGAGGTGGCAGCATTCGACGAAGACAATCACGGTCAGAACCTGTGGTATGCGACAAAGTGGCTCGAAGAATCCGGCGGCTCGGATGCCGGCGGCTCCTCGAGAGGCTCCGGATGGCGGCCCGTCCTTGTCGTGCTGGCGATCATGTCCGCGCTGTTCTTTCCCTGTCTCATCGTGTCGTACGCGCTCTACCTGTTCAGCGCAATCTGATCGAGCTTCAAGCGCCGGCGCTCAACCCCGAACCGATTTCGATCTTGTGCAAGGTGTCGGTTTCTTGGGAATTGCTGCAGGGGTAATCTTGAAGAGGTACATTGCGGGACGCGCTGGCGGCGAGTGAAGGAGGCGGGCGCATGGCGGGCAAGCTGAGGGATGCGGTTTACGGTGCGGCGGTAGGGGATGCGTTGGGCGTGCCCTACGAGTTCCAAGGGCGCGAGGCGTTCGAATGCGCGGGCATGGTGTCGGGCGGCACATACGGGTTGCCGGCCGGCACGTTCTCGGATGACACGTCCATGATGCTGGCCACGTGCGACAGTATTCGCGAGTGCGGGCGCGTGGATGTGCGCGACATGCGCGGGCGGTTCGAGGCGTGGGTGCGTGACGGCGCCTACACGGCCGATGGCGTCGTGTTCGATGTCGGCAACACCGTGGCGACCGCCCTGGCCGAGGGGCGCGGGTGCGACGGCGTGCGTTCCAACGGCAACGGGTCGCTCATGCGCATTGCGCCGCTGGCGTTTTTCGATGCTTCCGACGATGACGTGCGGGCGGTGTCTGCGGTTACGCACGCGCATCGTCTTTCGACCGAGTCGTGCGTGTGTTTCGTGCGGCTGATCCGCGGGGTGGTTGGCGGCGCTTCGCTGGAGGAGGCGTTGCGGGGCGGCATTCCCGGGGGCGACGAGTTCGCCTTCCTGGCCGATGTGGCGTCGCGGCCGCGCAACGAGGTGCCTTCGAGCGGCTACGTGTTGGACACGCTGGGTGCGGCCATCTGGTGCTTCGCGAACACCGGCAGTTACGCCGATTGCGTGCTTGCCGCCGTGAACCTGGGTTCGGACACCGACACCACCGCCTGCGTGGCCGGCGCCCTCGCCGGCGCGGTCTACGGCTACGAGGCGATTCCCGCAGGCTGGCTGGACGCCTTGCGCGGCAAGGACGTTATCGACCGCTGCCTGTTTTAATGCCACGAGGCGAGCGGCCTTAATCAATCGAGCGCACTTCCGCCTCGAATGCGGATTCCTAAGCATTAGCGTCTAGCTGGAGCGCTTGCTCCCAGTCGGCTTCCTTGAAGCCGGGTAGTACGGTGTCGTTCAGCACGAGCAGCGGGCGTTTCACGAGCATGCCGTTGGTGGCCAGGAGGGTGTACATCTCGCCCTCGGTCATGTCGGGCAGCTTCTTCGAGAGCCCCATTTCGCGATAGAGCATGCCGCTGGTGTTGAAGAAGCGCTTCAGCGGCAGACCGCTGCGCTTGTGCCAAGTGCGCAGCTCGCGCTCGGTGGGGTTCTTCTCCACGATGTGGCGGAATTCGTAGCTGACGCCGCGGCTGTCCAGCCACTTCTGGGCCTTGTTGCTGGTCGAGCATTTCGGGTATCCGACGAACAGGATCTTGCTTGTCATTGGAACCTCCCTGCCTGAGCGGGCTCACTTCTGCCCCTCATTGTAAGCTGGGCTGCGCCTTTTTCGGAATGGTTTCAACGCATCGTCGTATATTCAATCGTAAGCGGGGTTATGGGCGCTTTCGCCCCGACCCTCCCGAGAGGAAGGAAGCAGCGTGGATTACAAGGACCTTAGCCCCGAGCTTCGCGAGAAGGTAAAGGCGTGCAAGACCTCCGAGGATTTCTTGGCGCTCGCCAAGAAGGAGGGCTACAAGCTCTCCGAGGAAGAGCTCGAGGCCGTCGCGGGCGGCAAAAGCTGGTCGTGCGAGCACTGCGCGCTTCTTATTGGCGATTAGCCCTTTTAGGTGAATAGCCCCTTTAGGGCGTTATCGAACGCAACACCGGGGTCGCCGTATCTGAGGCATGCCGCGATTCCATAGCACGGAGGCTGTTTTTTCCAATCTTGCGATTTCGTGGCAAGTTTTGGCCTCCGTGCTATCGGTTTGTGAGCCCGTCGAAAGTTGCGACCTGGGCAAACGCGTTTTTCCCATAGCATGGAGCGCGTTTTTGCCCGGGGTTTCATAGCATGGAGGGCGAAACTTGCCATGAAATCCGGCTTCTGGCAAAAACGGTCTTCGTGCTATGGGAATCGGGCAAGAAACGGCCTCCATGCCACGGGAGCCGGTCAAAAAGAGCCTCCGTGCTACGGCAACCAGGCAAAAACGGCCTCCGTGCAACGGGGCCGCCGATGCCTTACAGCACGGCGCCCCGTAGCCAGTTGACGATGTCGCCGCTCTCGTAGAGCGGCTTTCCGTCTATGAACAGGCAGGGCACCTGGCGCTTCCCGCCGACGGCGATGAGCGTTTGCAGCGCCTCGTCATCCGCGTGGATGTTCTTCAGCTCGATGCTGCCCGCAACGCCGAGCTCGTCGATGGTTCGAAGCACCCTCTGGCAAAAGGGGCACTCGGGGTAGTAGTAAAGCTCGAGGGTCTCGTTCATGGTTTCCTCCTAGCGGTGGCCTGAGCGGGTTAGCTTCTGCCTCCATTGTAGCGCTGGGCGCCCCGTGCTCCGTGGTGGGAAAAGATGCTATCTTGGTGCGCGAGGGAAAGGTGGGGTCATCATGAAGAAGCTGCTGCCCGTGGTTGCCATGTTCGCGCTCGTGCTCGTGATGGGCGGTTGCTCGCAGCAGGGCGATGCCGGCTCGCAAGGCGCATCCAGCCCGAGCGTCCCGAGCGCCGCGAACCCCGACGCTAAGAGCTACACGATCGCCCGCATCTCGGGCGAGCCTGACTGGGGCACCATCGCGCAGCTCGATATCGACGACGCCGAGTGGGGCAGCTCGTTCGGGATCAGCGCTCATGCCCAGCTCTGCCATGATGACCAGGCAATTTACGTGCGCATGTGGGCGGAAGAACAGGACATCCGCGCGACATACGCGGCCGATGACCCTCTCGCGAAGTGCTACGAGGACAGCTGCCTCGAGGCCTTCCTCATGCCGGTTGCCGGCGACGCGCGCTACCTGAACTTCGAGTTCAACCCCAATTGCGCGCTCTGCAACGAAATCGGCGCGCAGCGGCAGGGCCGCACGCGGCTCCTTCCCGAGCCCGAGACCCTCAACGCGGCATCATCCCGCACTAGCGACGGCTGGGAGATAACTTACGAGATTCCGTTCGACTACTTCCGATCGCTTTTCCCCACGTTCAGCCCTGAGCCGGGCATGCAGCTGCGCGGCAATTTCTACAAGTGCGGCAACCTGACCGCGAACAAGCACTACCTGACCTGGAACCATGTCGACAGCAACACGCCGGACTTCCACGTGCCCGAATCTTTCGGGATCCTCGTGCTCGAATAGCCATGCAGCAACATCGCGAAAAACTGCCAAAAATTTGAGATAGTCTGAAGATTTTTCCGGCGCTCCAAATGAGCACCTCGAAAACCCCCACTCTGAACTGGGGTTACGGAAGTGCTTTATTTCACGGGGTGTGAAATTTGACCCATTATCTTCAGACTATCTCAAATTTTTGGCAGATTTACGTGAAATCGCTGCACGCACCGCGCGGCTACATGGTCGAGCGGAACTTCTTGACCTTCTTGGAGATGTCGGCCAGCTCCTCTTGGCTCAGCTCGGGCAGGTGCTCGAGCTGGTCGATGAAATG
>NZ_JAZZJS010000030.1:0-95198 GCF_056180635.1 Denitrobacterium sp.
GCTTCCCGCCCTCTACGCCGCACCCCCGAGCATAGCGCTTTATTTTTTTGCTTTCACAGTGTCCCTCCGGGGCCATGCGGCCGCCCGACCTACCGTTTCGAATTACTGCCGCTCGCGAGTTGACGTTACCCGACCACACGCTGCGCATGCGACAAAGGAAAACTAGAAGCCTCGTTTAAATCGTTTTAATCAATCCGATTGCACCCAACCGCAACGCGGCAACTATCCCACTCGATGTTGGCCTATGGCCTGCAGCATCGCTGGCATTGCAGGCCGAACCATACAGAGCGGTCACGCGCTGGAAACGGGAGCAAGCTAGGGAATGCATGACAGCAACAGCTTCAGTTTCTGAACGCTTTTAGGCGATTCCAGCCAGCGAGCTGTTCTCCGCCCGGGAACAGGCCATCCCCCAGCAAGAAGAGCGAGCGAAGCGATGCTCCCCGCTGGTGGCATCGATTGTCGTGCCGTTGCTTGAGCTTCCCTCAACCCGCAACACGGGACGTGTCCCGCAGCCTCTCGGGTGCACTGTGAAAGCCATATATATAGCGCTGTTTAGCGTATTGGATTCGCGAGGAGGCAGCAAGGCAAAGCCGAAGCTGCATCATCGTGAATCCAATACGCGGCAGCGCCAAGTAAACGCATGAACCAGCGAGCGCACGAGCGTAGGTTTCGGCCCGTGCGGGGCCGAAACCACGCGAGCAGCGGAGCGGGTGTGCCCGAGGGGTTGCGGGGCACGCCCCTCCCCCAGGTTGAACCCCATGCAACAAAAAGAGCACCCAGCATAAGCCAGGTGCTCTTCAATACTAGCGGATAAGCTAGATTTAGGCGGTGAACAGCTCGATGCTGTCGCCCTCGGCCAGGGTAACCATAGCCTTCTTCCAAGTGCGGGTGCGACCCATGGTGTAACGGACGCGCTTCGGCTTGGACTTCACGTTGAGCGTGTTGACCTTCTTCACCTTGACATCAAAGATTTCCTCGATAGCCTTGGCGATTTCGATCTTGTTAGCGCTCTTGGCAACTTCGAACGTGTAAACGTTGTTCTCCATCATGTCGTAGCTATGCTCAGAAATGACGGGACGGATGATCACTTCGCGGGGATCCTTCATTATGCAAGCACCTCCTCGATGCGATTCAGAGCCTCGGCGCTCATGACGAGAGCCTTGTTGTTCACCAGGTCGTAGGTGTTCATCTCGCACACGGGGATGACCTCGACGAGGGGAAGATTGCGGAAGCTGAGGTACGCGTTCACGTCTTCGTCGCCCACAACGATGGTGATACGACCGGAAACGTTCAGAGCGTCCAGGATAGCCTTTGCGTCCTTGGTCTTGGGAGCTTCGAAACCGAAGGAATCGATAACGAACAGCTCTTCGTCGGCCAGCTTAGCGGACAGAGCGGAACGCAGAGCAAGCTTGACTTCCTTGTTGTTCACGCGGAAAGCGTAGGAACGGGGATGCGGACCGAAGACCGTACCGCCGCCAGCCCACTGAGGAGCGCGGATCGTACCCTGACGAGCACGACCGGTGCCCTTCTGGCGCCAAGGCTTCTTGCCGCCGCCGCGAACCTGGCCGCGCGTCTTGGTGTCATGCGTACCCTGACGCCAGGAAGCACGCTGAGCACGCACAACCTGATGCATCACGGGGATGTTCGGCTCGATGCCGAACACCGCAGCGTTCAGGTCGCGTACTTCGACCTTCTTGCCGCTCGTGTTCTTAACTTCAATGTTTGCCATAATGTGTTAACTCCTTGGGTTTAGGCCAGGCGCACGCGGACCATGGCGTTCTTGCCGCCGGGCACCGCACCCTTGACCAGAATCAGGTTCTGCTCTTCGTTGATCGAAACGACCTCGAGGTTCTTCACCGTAACCGTGTCGCAGCCCATGTGACCAGGCAGACGCAGGCCCTTCAGAACGCGGGAGGGCGTGGCGCACATGCCCACAGAACCGGGAGCACGATGGAAGTGAGCACCATGTCCACCAGGACCACCGGCGAAGCCGTAGCGCTTCATAACGCCAGCGAAGCCCTTACCCTTGGACGTACCGGTAACGTCGACATGCTTAGCCTCGGAGAAGTTAGCAACCGTCACCGTGTCGCCCACCTTGTACTCGGACGCGTTCTCGACGCGAACCTCGCGAAGGTGACGAACGGGCTGGGCGCCCTGCTTGGCGAAATGGCCAGCCATGGGCTTGTTAACCTTCTTTTCCTTGATGGAGCCGAAGCCCAGCTGCACAGCATCGTAACCGTCGGTCTCGGCGGTCTTCACCTGGCAGATGGTGTTCGGATCGGCCTGGATGACCGTTACGGGAACAACCGTGTCATCCTCGGCGAAGATCTGGGTCATGCCCAGCTTAGTACCGTAGATAGCGTTAATCATTCTCTGCAAACCTCCTACAGCTTGATCTCGATGTCAACGCCAGCAGGAAGATCGAGGCGCATCAGGGAGTCGACCGTGTTGGCCGTGGGCTCCAGGATGTCGATCAGGCGCTTGTGCGTACGCATTTCGAACTGTTCGCGGGAGTCCTTGTTCACGTGCGGGCCCTTCACGACGCAATACATGTTGCGCTCGGTGGGCAGCGGAATAGGACCGGATACCTTGGCACCAGTCTTCTGGGCGGTGTCGACGATGAGCTTGGTGGACTGGTCCACAATCTCATGGTCATAGCCCTTCAGGCGGATGCGAATCTTTTGATTAGCCACTTTGTATAACCTCCGTTATGAAGCGAAACGCAAGCCTTCGGGCTTAAGCGTTACCGCCAGCCTTGCTGATGATTTCTTCTGCCACGTTCTTCGGCACCTGGTCGTAGCTATCGAACTGCATGGTGTACGAAGCGCGGCCCTGCGTACCACTGCGCAGGTCGGTTGCATAGCCGAACATCTCGCTCAGAGGCACCTTGGCGTTGATGACCTTGGCGTTTCCGCGGTCGCCCATGCCCTGAATCTGGCCACGACGGCTGGACAGGTTGCCCATAACGTCGCCCATGTACTCTTCCGGCGTTTCGACTTCGACGCTCATCATCGGCTCGAGGATGACCGGGTTGGCCTTCTTCAGAGCGTTCTTGATGGCCATGGAGCCTGCAACCTTGAAGGCAGCTTCGGAGGAGTCGACTTCGTGGTAAGAACCGTCGACCAGCTCGACCTTGACGTCGACAACCGGGTAACCGGCCAGAACGCCATTGTTGAGAGCTTCCTGGATGCCCTTGTCAACAGAGGGGATGTACTCTTTGGGAATAGCACCGCCCACGATGTTGTTGATAAACTCGTAGCCTGCACCCTGCTCCTGCGGGATGAGGTTGATGACAGCGTCGCCGTACTGGCCGCGACCACCGGACTGGCGGACGAACTTGCCCTGGACGTTGTCGGCACGCGTGGTAGCCGTTTCGCGGTAGGCAACCTGGGGCTTACCCACGTTAGCCTCGACCTTGAATTCGCGCAGAAGACGGTCGACGATGATTTCCAGATGCAGCTCGCCCATGCCGGCGATGATGGTCTGGCCGGTTTCCTCGTTGGTGGAAACGCGGAACGTCGGGTCTTCCTCGGCGAGCTTCTGAAGAGCAACGCTCATCTTATCCTGCTCGGCCTTCGTCTTCGGCTCGACGGCAACGTCGATAACCGGATCGGGGAATTCCATGGACTCGAGCACAACGGGAGCGCCCTCGTCGCACAGCGTGTCGCCCGTGGTGGTGTTCTTCAGACCAACAACGGCCACGATGTCGCCAGCGGCGCAGGTGTCGAGGTCGATACGCTGGTTGGAGTTCATCTGCAGCAGACGGCCGATGCGCTCTTTCTTGTCCTTCGTGGCGTTGACCACGTAGGAGCCAGCCTCGAGCTTACCGGAGTAAACACGCAGGTAGGTGAGCTTACCAACGAACGGGTCGGGCATGATCTTGAATGCCAGAGCGGAGAAGGGAGCCTTCATATCGCTGGGGCGCTCGTCTTCCTCGCCCGTTTCGGGGTTCGTACCCTTGATGGCGGGGACGTCAACGGGGCTGGGCAGGTAGTCGACAACGGCGTCGAGCAGTTCCTGAACACCCTTGTTCTTGTAGGCGGAGCCCACGAAGACGGGGTTGATCATGTTGCCGATAACGCCCTTGCGCAGAGCAGCCTTGAGTTCCTCGACCGTGATCTCTTCCTCCATGAGGACCTTCTCCATGAGGGAGTCGTCGCAGTCGGCGGCAGCCTCGAGCAGTTCCTGGTGGTAGAGCTCAGCCTGCTCCTTGAACTCGTCGGGGATGGCATCCATGGCCTCGGGGTAGGTCATGCCCTTTTCGTCGGCCTTGAAGTCCCAAGCGGTCATGGTAACCAGGTCGATGACGCCCCAGAAGTTGTCTTCGGCGCCCATGGGAACCTGAGCGGCAACTGCCTTGGCACCCAGACGATCACGCATGGTGTCGATGGCATGGAAGAAATCGGCGCCAACGCGGTCGTACTTGTTGATGAAGGCGATACGGGGTACACCGTAGCGCACAGCCTGACGCCAAACGGTCTCAGACTGGGGCTGAACGCCGGCAACGGCGTCGAACACGGCGACGGCACCGTCGAGGACGCGCAGGGAGCGCTCAACCTCGGCCGTGAAGTCTACGTGGCCCGGGGTGTCGATGATCTGGATGGGGTAGTCCTTGCCGTCCTTCTTGCAGAAGCACGTGGTAGCAGCGGACGTGATCGTTACGCCGCGCTCCTGCTCCTGAACGATCCAGTCCATCGTCGCGGCGCCATCGTGCACCTCGCCGATCTTGTGGGTCTTGCCCGTGTAGTACAGGATACGTTCCGTCGTGGTGGTCTTACCGGCATCGATGTGAGCCATGATACCGATATTACGAGTATCCTGAAGCGTATTCTTAGCCATGCTAGATCCCCCTAGAAGCGATAGTGCGAGAAGGCGCGGTTAGATTCAGCCATCTTGTAGAGGTCTTCGCGACGCTTAACGGAAGCGCCCTGGTTTTCGGCGGCATCCATGATTTCAGCGGCGAGGCGCTGCTTCATCGTGTGTTCCTTGCGCTTGCGGCTGAAATCGACGATCCAGCGGATGGCAAGCGTGGTGGCACGACGGGAGTTGACCTCCATGGGCACCTGGTAGGTAGCGCCACCAACACGCTTGGGCTTGACTTCCAGCGTGGGGCGGACGTTGTCCATAGCCTTCTTGAACACGGAGAGGGCGTCTTCGCCCGTCTTCTCGGCAACGATGTCGAATGCACCGTAGACGATACCCTCGGCGGTGGACTTCTTACCGTCGAGAAGAACCTTGTTGATCAGCTGAGTGACCAGCCGATTGTTATAAACTGCATCCGCCTTGACTTCGCGGCGGGATGCTGCTGCACGACGCGGCATAAAGCTTCCTTTCGTTACTTACTACTAGTATCTTGCTTCGCTTATTTCTTCGGCTTCTTGGCGCCGTAGCGGCTGCGAGCCTGCTTGCGATCGGAAACCGCAGCGCAGTCGAGAGCAGCGCGGATGATCTTGTAGCGAACACCGGGGAGGTCCTTAACACGACCGCCGCGGATGAGCACCATGGAGTGCTCCTGCAGGTTGTGACCCTCGCCGGGGATGTAAGCGGTAACTTCCATGCCGTTTACGAGGCGCACACGGGCGACCTTACGCAGTGCCGAGTTCGGCTTCTTCGGCGTGGTGGTGTACACGCGCGTGCACACGCCGCGCTTCTGGGGGTTGCCCTTCAGCGCAGGGGTCTTCTTCTTGACGACCTGGTCGTGGCGGCCCTTGCGGACCAGCTGGTTAATAGTAGGCAAAGCGATTACTCCTTCTGTATCCTGGTCGCTTGAGGTTTGCGCCTCAAGCACCTTGCCCTTCTTTCTCTACTTGCGGGTGCGTTCAGCTGTTACGCACACGAAAGTAAACGCCCCAATGGGACGCGATGTGGTACTTTACTATCCGATATAGGGCCTGTCAAACGCCACGCGCCCGGGCGTATCCATACCCCGATAATCACGTAAGCGCAGGTGAAAGACGGTGTCGAAAGACGCACTCCCCTATTTATGTGCCTGCGTTCGCATAATCTTCAAGATTTGTGTTGACAGCGCATCGCAAAGAGGGTTCAGCAGGATACAGCCCCTAGGCGAAGCACGCGCGAACCCACCTATATATATGTAGGGCACGTTTCCGGCCTGCGCGCGGAATATGGAAGATATTAACAATAGCGTATATTATCCGCCTCTTTATCCACCCCCAGCCAAAAGCGGTACAATAGAACTGTCAATTAGTCTTCGAGAAAGGATCACCATGCCAGCTGGATATCAGCGCATCTTCTGCGCACTCGACGGATCGTCCACGCAGGCTGCAGTAGCACGCAAGGCTGTTGCCATGGCATCCGACAATAAAGCCGCCCTCCGATTCGGCCACGTTGTCGACGCCGTCCCGAGCGAGGCGAGCGCCATTAACTTCCAAGACCTCTGCGAGCAGGCGAAAGCCGAAGCCGAGCGTCAAATCGCCGACATCCTGGAAGAAGCCAAGGCCGACGCGAACATCCCAAGCGTCGAAGTGGTGGTCGAAGCGGGTTCCATCAACGACACGCTCGATAACCTTCTCATCGCCCCATTCGAGCCCGATTTGGTAGTCTGCGGCGCACGCGGCCTTTCCAGCATCAAGTACGCGTTCGTGGGAAGCGTGAGCACGCACCTTATCCGCACTCAGGAATGCGACGTGCTCGTCGTGAAATAAGCCCGCGTTACACATACGCGAACAAAAAAGCGGCTCGGGGAATCCCGAGCCGCTTTCGTATGCCCGCATGCAGCGAACTATGAAGCGCATATGATTATGCAGCCTGCGCGGCTACGGAACCCTCCGCTTCACGCGCCTTGCGGCGATTGTCGCCGATGCGCAGCGACACGACGAGGCCAAACACCGCAAGGGCGAGCACGAACACGAACACCCAATGCGCACCATCGGAAAACGCGAAGGAGGCCTCGGCGGCAGCCGAAACGCCCTGCCCCGCTACGAGCAGGCTCGTGGCCACAGCCGTGCAGATGGCACCGCCAACCTGCTGCAGCGTATTCTGAACCGTAGTGCCGTCGGTGGAAAGGCGTCCGGGCAGCGCGGCCAGGCCATGCGTCTGAACCGGCGACATCGCCAGAGGCACGCCAATCATCATGACGATATGGGCCGCCACGACGAACGCGAGCGGCGTCGTGGGAGAAACGGATAGGAACATAACCGCGGAAACGATGGATAGCGCAAAGCCTACCAGGGCGGGAATGCGAGCACCCACACGGTCGAACAGGCGACCAGCCACCATGCTCACCAGGGCATTAACCACGCCACCAGGCAAGAGAAGCATGCCGGTAAGCGCAACGGGAACCATCATGGCGTTCTGGTAGAACTGAGGCAGGATGTACATCGCCGCAAGAGTAATGCCGAAGTTCACGATCATGAGCAGCGTGCCAATGCGGAAGCCTCGAACCTTGAACACGTCCATGTTGATGATGGGGCTCGACGAAGCCATCTGACGACGCGCGTACAGGGCCAGGCAGCACGCACCCACAATGAGCGAAACGAGCACGGGAGCGGAAAGCCATCCGAAGCCCGAAGCGATGCCTGCACCAAAAACGACCAGGCCAAAGCCAGCGCAAGAGAGAAGCGCGGAGAGCGCATCGATGCGCGGACGCGTGATTTCGAACGCGTTCACCTCGAAGATGAGGGCGAAGACGAAGCCGACAGCCAGGAACACCACAAAGCTGAAGAAGATCCAGCGCCATGAAAGCGCACCCATGATAATGCCCGAAAGCGTGGGGCCAATTGCAGGGGCGAACATGATCACCAGCGCGGTGATGCCCATGGCGGCACCAAGCTTATGGGGCGGAATAACCTGCATGACCATGCTGAACATAAGCGGCAGCACGATGCCGGTACCAATGCCCTGAATGCAGCGGCCTGCCAGGGCCATCGCAAAATCGCCCGCGAAGCCGCTGATGAGCGAGCCAACGATAAACGCGCCAAGCGCGAAGAGCGTGAGCTTGCGTGCGCTGAACCATTTCGTGAGCAAGCTGGAAAAGGGCATGCACAGCCCGATGACCAGCATATAGCCAACAACCATCCACTGCGTGAGCGAGCTGTCGACGCCAAATGCCTGGGAAAGCTGGGGCAGCGCGATGTTAAGCGCGGTCTCGCTGTACATGCCAGTGAAGCCACCCAGGTATAACCCCATAAGCGCAAGATACGGATGCGCGACCTGGACACGTGCCTTCGGCATTTCCTTGTTCTGATCCATGAAGAACCAGTTCCTCCTTTCCGATGCAGCGGAGCGCAAAACAAAAAGGCGGATACCGTAACCTAGCTCGTTACGGTATCCGCCTTCGCGAATTCATGCCCTCACTGCGCTATATGAAATAACAGGTGCTTACTCTAGCCATTTTGAAAAATCCTCGTAAGCGCCGCCACACAAGCTCCATCTTTGCGCTGATGGGGCCTAATCCACGATGCCGTCGTTCGTGCGAATGAGCTTGCGCTTGATCTTGCCGCCAACCGTTTTGGGAAGCTCGTCGACGTATTCCACGATACGCGGGTACTTATACGGTGCCGTGGTCTTCTTCACGTGATTCTGGAGCTCCTTGGTAAGCTCGGGCGTTCCATCGTATCCACGTGCAAGCACGATGGTGGCCTTCACGACCTTGCCGCGAATGGGGTCGGGAGCTGCGGTAACCGCGCACTCCACAACGGCAGGGTGCGCCACGAGCGCGCTTTCGACCTCGAACGGCCCAATGCGATAGCCCGAGCACTTGATGACGTCATCGTTGCGTCCCACGAAGGAAAGGTAGCCATCGGGGTCGCGCCACGCCATGTCGTGCAAGTTGTAAAACGAGCCTCCCAGCGCTTCCTTGGTGCGCTCGGGGTCGCCGAAATAGCCCACGAACAGGCCCGGGGGATACGCATCCTTCAAGTGCGTAACGCAAATGGCACCCTCTTCGCCATCGGGTACGAAGTTGCCATCGTCGTCGAGCAGGCGGATGTTCAGAAGCGGGCTGGGCTTCCCCATGGAACCGGGACGAGGCTCGACCCAGGGGAACGTCGCAACGAGCACGGGCCCTTCGGACTGGCCGAACCCCTCGCGGATCTTCTTTCCGGTGAAACGCTCCCACGCAACCGTAACCTCGGCGTTCAGCGGCTCGCCCGCCGTGGCGAAGTTCTGGATGGAGGAAAGGTCGTAGCTGGCCACGTCTTCCTGCAGCATGAAGCGGTACATGGTGGGAGGCGCGCAGAACGTGGTGAGCTTGTAATCCTGCATGACCTGAAGAAGCTTCGCGGGAACGAACTTCAGCATGTCATAGCAGAACACGCATGCACCGGCCATCCACTGGCCATACAGCTTGCCCCAGCCAAACTTAGCCCAGCCACTATCGGTTACGCTCATATGCAGCTTGTTCTCCTGAACCTGCTGCCAGTACTTCGCCGTGATGATATGGCCGAACGGATGCTTGAACGAATGCTCCACCGCCTTGGCGTTGCCCGTGGTGCCGCTCGTAAAGTACATGAGCATGATGTCGTCGAGCTTCGTGGCGTCTTCGCCCTGGGGGCGTTCCCACTCGGCGCTTGCGCCCTCGATGAGCTCGTCGAACGACATCCAACCGTCGCGCGTGCCGCCACAGACGATCTTCCCCTGAACGCTGGGGGCGTCCTGCATGGCAAGCTCGGTCTGCTCGCACACGTAGTCGTCGTTCACGCAAACCATCATCTTCACGCCGGCAAGGTTACAGCGATATGCGATATCCTTGCGCGTGAGCTGGATGGTTGCGGGAACCACGGTGGCGCCAATCTTGCAGAGCGCCATCGCGCACACCCAGTATTCCCAACGGCGACGCAGAATCATGAGCACGACATCGCCCTTGCCGATGCCCTGCTGGCTGAACACGTTCGCCATCTGGTTCGACATGCGAGAAATATCGGAAAACGTGAACTCGCGCGCATCGTCATTATCGTCAACCCACGCGAGTGCCTTCTTTTCGGGCTCGACGCGCGCCCATTCGTCGACGACGTCGTACGCGAAATTGAAGTTCTCGGGAATGTCGATGGTGAAGTTCTCGAAAAAGTCCTCGTAGGAATCGAATTCGATACGCGGACAATATTTGTTCAAAATGTAATCCACAATGACTCCTGGCTACGCGGCGGTTATTCGGCGATGAACGTGAGGAACTTGGCGGGGACGCTGCCTCCGCAACGCTGCCCATGCGGGCGCATCGGGTCGAAATAAACCGAATCGCCCTCTTCAAGCTGGTATTCGCGGCCATCATAGGAAAGAATCACGGAGCCCTGAACCACGTAATTGAACTCCTGGCCACCATGGGTGACGAGTTCCGCGGGATCGTCGGACGGATCGAGCGTAACCATGAGCGGCTGCATGATTTTATGCGAGAAACGCCAGGCCAGATCTTCGAAATGATACCCGGGAAGACGGTTCACCTCGCGGCCCGCGCCCGCCTTCACCACCTGGATGGTGGAAAGGCGCGTTTCGCCACCGGTGAGGATTTCGGTGAACTCGACACCGAACTTGTTGGCCATGTGGTAAATCGCGGAAATGGGTACGTCTGCGCCCGTCTCTTCCCATTCGGTATACGTGTCGACATCTACGCCAAGCTCGGCAGCCATGGAATGGCGGGATACTTCGCAGGCCTCTCGGAGACCCTTGATACGTTCGCCCAGCTCGCGGAAATCGTTTGACATAGCCTTACCCCCTTGGGAAATAACGGGAACAACGAGCATCAGTGTAGCGCACTTTAGCGCGCGAAAGTGAAAGGGCGCGTAAATCGACACATGAGCGACGCATTAGACAATGCGAACGACGGAATCGCATCGCCCAAGCCGAGACAGCAAAAAGCCCGCCCCGGCGAAACACCGAGACGGGCGAACACGCAACTGCAGCACGGAATTACATGCGCTTAGTTGGCAGCAAGGATGGGAGCGGCGACCTGCTTCTTGCGGGACAGAATGCCGTCGATCCAAACGGTCTTCGAGCTATCGATGCCGAACACGCTGTCGACAACGGCGTGATTACCCTCTACCAGGAAGTTGCTGCCCTCGGCGAGGATGTCGGTAACGAGCACGAGCACGAAGTCGTAGCCCTTTTCCTCCTGAAGCTTGCGCATATAGGCACGAGCCTCTTCCTCGCGCTCCATGGCGCCTTCCAGGTCGACCGTTTCGTGCTGGGCGATGAGCACCGTGGTGGAACCCACTTCGAATTCCTTGGCGTCGGCGCCCACGTACTTCTCGATGGGCAGGTCGGCCTCGCCGCCGCGGCACTTGAAGAGCTGCTGGCCAAACTCGACGTACTGCTTGCCCGTGATGCCCTCGAGGAACGAGATCTGCTCTTCGTCAACCTTGGTGGCCGTGGGGGACTTCAGGATAACGGTATCGGTGAGGATGGCGGAAAGGAGCACGTTGGCGATGGAGACGGGAATCTCGATGTCGTGCTGGCGGAACATGTCAGCGAGCACCGTGCAGGTGGAACCCCAGGGGCGCACCGTCATGTAGATGGGAGCGGCAGTGGCTACATCGCCAATGCGATGATGGTCGACGATGCCCACGACCTCGGCATCGGCCAGGCCATCGACGGCCTGCTTCAGCTCGTTATGGTCGACGAGCATAACCTGCTGGCCGGCTTCCACGTGATCGATCTGACGCGGAGCCTCGATGCCGTTCTGCTCGAGATTCCAAGCAGTCTCGGGAGGAAGGGGGCCGAGGCAGACGGCCTCGTACACGTCGTCGCGACCCTCGCGACGAGCCAGCTCGTTCTCGAAGTACGCCAGACCAATAGCCGACGAGATAGCGTCGTTGTCCGGGTTCTTGTGCCCCACGATAATGATGGGTTCTGCCATGGGTTTTCCTTCCTTTACGGCTTTCAGGCTTTTGGGTTACTTTCCGATTTTGACAATTGGAGCGTAGTCTTTCAACAGTTTTTTGGTGGAACCGCTCTTCGAGAAGCGAATCGAGAGCGTGTCGCCATCGACTTTCACAACGCGTCCACGGCCGAATACCTTGTGGTCGACGATGTCGCCCAGGGCAAACGTGGCACCTGCTGCGGCGCTCTTGCGCGGCGCAGTGGGCGCCGGCGCGCTGCGCCTCGACGTTCCACGGGCGCTCGAAGTACCGAACACGCGGCCCTGCCCCGCTTCCGAGCCACTGCCGGAAATGCCGCGGCGACTGCCGCGCTTTTCCCAGCCCGTGCCCGAAAAGCCCGAGGAGCCAAGGCCCGTGGTGGAAAGAAGCTCGGCAGGAATCTCGTTCAGGAAGCGAGAACGCGGGTTCGCCTGCGTCTGGCCGAACAGCTTGCGCTGCCCCGCGCACGTGAGGTAGAGCCTCTTGCGCGCACGCGTGATGGCAACGTAGGCCAGCCTTCGCTCCTCTTCCACGCCAGCACCATCGTTCATGCTGCTCATATGGGGGAAAATGGTTTCTTCCATGCCGGCGGTGAACACGTAATCGAACTCGAGGCCCTTGGCGGCATGCACCGTCATGAGCGTTACGGCGGTGCCATCTTCGGTCATGGTGTCGAGGTCGGTACGAAGCGTGACCCATTCGATGAAGTCGGAAAGGGAGTTTCCGGAAAGGACGCGCACGGGTTCCTCGCCAGGCTCGTCCTGCCCTGCCCCACCAGCAACGGGCGCAGCGAACTGGGCGTCGGATTCATCATGCGTAGCAGCGAATTCGTCGACTACGCCCAAGAATTCCTTGATGTTCTCGGCTCGTCCGCGCGATTCGTCGGTATTTTCCTCTTCCAGGGAACGAACCAGGCGGCTCTTGTCGATAACCATTTCCACAAGCTTGCGCAGCTCGCCTTCCCAGAACGACGTCTCGAGGATGAGCTGGGTGAACTCGCCCAGGGAACGGCGCGTGGCGGCGCGGATGGATTCGTCGGCACACGCCAGCTGGCACGCCTCGAGGAACGTGCAGCCGTTCTCGATGGCCAGGGCATCGATATGGTCGATGGTGGTTTTGCCAATGCCGCGGCGCGGAACGTTGATGATGCGCTTGGCCGCCATGTCGTCGGCGGGATTCACTGCAAGCGTGAGGTACGCCATGACATCGCGAATTTCGGCGCGGTCGAAGAATCGCGTGCCGCCCACGATGCGATAGGGCACGCCCGCGCGCAAGAGCATATCTTCAAGCGTACGGCTCTGCGCGTTCGTGCGGTAGAACAGCGCAAACTGGTTGTAGCTCACGCCCTTGCCGTGCTGACGCTCGATTTCGCCAGCGATCCAGCGTCCCTCGTCGCGTTCGTCGCTGGCTAGGTACACCTGCACCTTTTCGCCCTCGTCGCCCGTGGAGATGAGCTTCTTGCTCTTGCGATGCACGTTATTCGCGATAACCGCGTTTGCGGCGTTCAGGATGGTAGCCGTGGAGCGGTAGTTCTTTTCCAGCTTCACCGTGTGCGCGTTGGGGTAATCCTTCTCGAAGTCGAGGATGTTGCGGATGTCGGCACCACGCCAACTGTAAATGGACTGGTCGTCGTCGCCCACCACCATGATGTTGCGATGCTTCGCGGCCAGAAGCTGGCAGATGGCGTACTGGGCGTGGTTCGTATCCTGATACTCGTCGACCATGATGTAGCGGAAGCGGTCCTGATACGCCTCGAGCACCTCGGGGTGGTTCTTCAGAAGAAGCCACGTGAACACGAGCAGGTCGTCGAAGTCGAACGCGTTCGCCTGGCGCAGGCGCTTCTGCAGCTCTTCGTACACGCTCGCGGCAACTTTCGAAATAGGGTCGCTGGCCTGCGCCTCGAATGCGGCGGGCAGCATGAGCTCGTTCTTCGCCGAGGAAATGCGATTACGCAGTGCATTCACGGGATAGCGCTTCGGATCGATGTTCAGCTGCGACATGATGTCCTTCACCAGGCGCTTGCTGTCGTCGTCGGCATAGATGGTGAAGCTATTCGAGAAGCCCAGGGCCTCGGCATTAGCGCGCAAGATGCGCACGCACATACTGTGGAACGTGGAAACCCACATGCCACGGGCGGCAGGACCCACGATGCCATCCAAGCGCTCGCGCATCTCGTTGGCGGCCTTGTTGGTGAAGGTAATGGCCAGAATCTGCCACGGCGGCACGGAGAGGTCTTCCACCATATGCGCGATGCGATACGTAAGAACGCGCGTCTTGCCACTGCCGGCGCCCGCCAGAACGAGCAGCGGGCCTTCGGTGCACTCCACTGCTTCACGCTGTTCGGCGTTGAGCGATTCCAAGTCGATTGCCATGTACATCCCTATCCACTAATTGAATTCGGCCACTTACTTTACTTTATGGCCCCGCGCGCACGACGGGTTGGCACAAAGTAAGCAGAGGAATAACGAAGTCGCCGGCTATCGCAAACGATGATGACGCTTGGAGTACGCAGGCGGGTATACTGGCATGTAACGCACTGTGACGTTAAGGAAAGGATGCCGCCATGCCCATTGCCTACGATAAGAAAACGCCGCACCGATTCGACGTCGTCGGAAGCTTCCTGCGCCCGCCCGCGCTGCGCGAGGCACGTGCGAAATTCACCGCGGGAGCCATTTCCCAGGAAGAGCTCACGGCAGTGGAAGACGAAGCCATTCGCGACTTGGTGAAGAAGCAGCAGGCGGCCGGCCTCTCCACCATCACCGATGGCGAATTCCGCCGTTCCACCTGGCATCTCGATTTCATGTGGGGATTCGAAGGCATCGGGCATGCTCCCACCGAAACGGGCCTGCCATTTCACGATGAGGCGGCCATGCTCGACGACACGTTCGTGACGGGCAAGATTCGCCTCGAGGGCGAGCACCCGTTCATCGCGCATTACCGCTTCGTACGCGACCTGGAAGACGAAAACACCGTCGCGAAACTCACCATCCCCGCACCTGCGCAGTTCCTGGAACAGCTCATCATGCCCTTCAACCTGGAACGCACGCGCGCGTTCTACGAAACCGATGACGAAGTGGCCGACGACCTGGTTGCCGCCTACGGCGCCTTCATCGAGCAGCTCTACGATGCGGGCTGCAGGAACCTGCAGTTCGACGACTGCTCATGGGGCATGCTCTGCGACAAGCGCGCTCCCCTCTTCTTCGGGACCGACGACGCGGGCGTGGAAGCCGTGAAGGAGCAGCTGCTGAACCTGAACAACCGCGTGATCGACGCGCGCCCCGAAGGACTCACCATCAACACGCATGTCTGCCGCGGCAACTTCCATTCCACCTACGCGAACGAAGGCGGCTACGAAGCCGTCGCGTCGACGCTCTTCGCGCGCGAGCACGTCGACGCGTTCTTCCTGGAATTCGACGACGAGCGTTCGGGCGGATTCGAGCCACTGGCGAACGTCGCCGAAGGCAAGCAGGTGGTATTGGGTCTCATCACTTCGAAGCGCCCCGAATTGGAAGACAAAGAGCAGATCATCGCTCGCATCCACGAAGCTGCGAAGTACGTTCCGCTCGATCGGCTCTGCCTCTCTCCCCAATGCGGATTCGCAAGCTGCGAAATCGGCAACAAGCTCACCGAAGACGAGCAGTGGGCCAAGATCGCCCTCGTGCGCGACATCGCCGAGGAGGTTTGGGGGTAGAAGAAAATCGTCCCCGCACCATACGCACATCGTACGGGGACGTTCTCCTCGCAAGGCGAAGGCCCCTTTCCCACCGGAGAGGGGCCTTCGCTTACAGAAGGACAGCCAAGATGATGGAGGCCGCCAGCAGCGCCAGCACGAGCGCGAAGGCGGCGATATCCGCCCCGGTCATGGGATACTGGCGATATCCCGAAGCGCGCGTGCGCAAATTGAACCCTCGTACCTCGGCGGCGATAGCCGCGCTATTGGTCTTGCGCACGGAACTCACCAGCAGCGGCACGCACAGGGGCACCATGAGGCGAACCTTGTTCACGATTCCGCCCGCGTCGAACTCAACGCCACGCGCGGTCTGCGCCTCCATGATGTCGCGCATATCGTTCAAGAACACGGGAATGAAATGCACCGTGGAAGAGAAGGTGAACGCATAGCGATACGGCACGTGCAGCACCTTCACCGCAGCATTGGTGAGGTCGGTGATCTTCGTCACGTAGAAGGTCAGGAACAAGGGGATCGCTGCAGCTTCCAAGCGCAGGACGGTCGTAGCCGCCGCGCGAGCACCCTCCGAGCCAACGCTGCCCCACGGTAGCGGCAGCAGATCGATGCCACCAGGCACGGTAAGCAACTGAATGACGGCCAGAATGGCGGAAAAGACGAGCACCGCCTTCATGAGCCCCGTCGTGGGCTTCAGCATGCCGCAACTTGCAGCCATCGCCAAGCCGGCCGCTAGCATAGCCACGAGGAAGGGCAGGTTCGACGTGCAGAAGCAAGCTACGGCGAAGACGATCGCTCCCAGGAACTTGGTTACGGGATTGAGCCTGTGCAGCAGCGAATCGCCGGGCACGTATTCCAGAAATCCCCTCATCGTGCGCTCCTTTCGCCATCGAGCGTACATGCGGGCACGCTCCTAGCGCCCTCCCGCAGCATGCCCGCAAGCACGCCGGTCATGTCATCGAGCGTATTGGCATGGGCAATGCGCGTTTGCGCCAGGTCGTCGCGCCTGGAGGAAAGCTCCAGCGAAAGCTCGACGATTTGCGGCGGTACCATGCTCGCCTGGTGCATAACGTCCGTTGCACGCAGCATCGAAAACGTCGGCCCCTCGCCCACCACGCGTCCTTCGTGCATGACGATTACGCGGTCGGCGAAATCGGCCACCACTTCCATGTCGTGACACACCATGATGACGGTGGTTCCCGCCTGATGCAGGCGTCGGATGATGCCCATGACCTTTTCGCATTCGCGCCAATCGAGACCGGTTGTAGGCTCATCCAGGATAATCACGGGCACCTCGAGCACCACGATGGAAGCAAGCGCGAGCAGCTGCCTTGTCCCGCGATTCAGGAGGAACGGGTCGTCGTTGGGGTTGAAGCCGAATTCCTCGATGATGGCATCCACGCGAGCAGCCGCGTCCGCCGCGTCCATCTTCAGAGCGCGAAACCCGAACAGCAGCTCCTCGCGCACCGTGGGGCAGCAGATTTGCCGGTCGGGGTTCTGGAAGAGGAAACCCACGCGACGCGCGAGCTCGCTCGTTCGCAATTGCGTCGTGGAAACGCCTTCGATGAGCACCTCGCCCCTATCAGGCTTCAGCAGGCCATTCGCCAAGCGCATCGTGGTCGACTTGCCCGCCCCGTTCGTGCCGGCAAACGCCACGAACTCGCCCTCGTGCACGGCGAAATCGACACCGCGCAGGATGGGGACGCCCGCATCATACGACGCGTGAACGTCCCTGAATTCCAGAATCGCACGACCAGGCTCCTTCGCCTCGTGCACTTCCTCCAGCACAACCGCCGATTCCGGCCCCTGCTGCGGCACCGCCCCGACAAGTGCGTCGCACGCCTCGGGCACGTTGCGGCACACCGGGAACCCCAAGCGCCCCATGAGCGTAGTGGCACGCGGACAATTAACGCCCAGTTCCAGCAGCTCTTCGGCATGCTCGAGCACACGTTCGGGAGCATCAGCGCAAACCACGTGCCCCGATTCCATGATCACCAGCAAGTCGGCAAACTGCGAAAGGAGCGCAATCTTCTGCTCTACCACGATAACGGTTGTGCCATGCTCGCGCGCATAGCGCTCCAGCAACTCGAAGACCTGCAGCGAGCTGGCGGGGTCGAGCTCGGCAGTGGGCTCGTCGAGCACGAGCACGCGCGGCTTGAGCGCGAGAATCGAGGCAATGGCCACCTTCTGCTTCTGGCCACCCGAAAGGCTCGCGATGCTACGGTCGCGCAAGTCGGAAATACCCATATCGGCAAGCGCTTCCGTTACGCGCTCCTCGATCTCGTCGTGCGAAACGCCAAAGTTCTCGAGGCCATAGAGAATCTCGTCCTCGACGATGGAAGACACCATCTGCGAATCGATGTCCTGGCACACGCTTCCCACCACGCGGGAAATGTCGGTAAGAGAGGCTTCGCACGTATCCAAGCCCTCCACCTGCACCGACCCATAGAAATCACCGGGATAGCAGTGCGGAATGATGCCGTTGAGCGCATACGTGAGCGTGCTTTTGCCGCAGCCCGCCGGGCCGGTGATGCCCACGAAAGCGCCGGTGGGAATGCGCAGGTTCACGCCGCTAACCGTAGGCTCACTGCCCTCGCGATACACGAACGAGAAATCGCTGATCTGAATCATGGGGTAATCCTCTCGTGGGGCTAGATGCAACCCATCGGCTGGCTATTTCTTCAGCACCTTGCGCATGATGGGAACGAGCACCTGGTTCAGAATCGCGTTGAACGTTGCCGTGCCCAGCACGATGACCGCATACGCCCCAACGGCAGCGGCAAACGTGGTCGTGCTGCTGGGATTGTTCACCACGTTGATGTAGATGGCCATAAGGGCGAAGGCGCCACCCGATACGACCGTGGAGAGGAACGTGTTCACGATGGGGTTAACGTCGAGCTTGCCACCGATGCGCATGGGAACCTTGATGAGCAGGCCGCATACCAACGCGCCCAGCACCTCGGAAACGATGTTCAGGCCCGGGGTGGCGTTGAGCATGGGCAGCTGGCAGATCAGGCCCGCGATAAGGCCGATTACCACAGCCTGCCCCACCTTGGGGCGCGTAAGAATGATTGCCAGGCAATACATGGCGATGATGAAATTCGGCTTCATGCCGAACGAGGCAAGCATCGAGCCAACGGTGAGCTTGAGCACGGCGCCAGCCGCCAGCAACACGGCGATGAGGATAAGGTCCTGCGTGCCCAGCCCCCTCTTCGCCTGGGCTTCAACGGCTACGGTGCGCTTCTGGCCTGCGGGAGTTGCGTTTACTTCGGACATGATCGTTCCTTTCTTCTATGGCCATGCGTACCATGGCCGGTAACCGGTTCGAACGTCTCGAAGTCGTTTTCGCGCAAATTAAAATGGCCTGCCCTTCAAAGCTCCGGCTGGAGCCTCAAAGGGCAGGCCATTCAACCTGCGGTGCCACCTTTGTTTGGTTTCCCAGGGAAACCCACTCGTGAACATGCCATCACATGCTCTGCCTCTAACGCGGGCTCACGGTCCAGATACTCGGCCCATGCAGGCCTTTCCCCTTTCCCTCGGCGATCCATTTACCAGCTGGCGTACTGCGGGGATTCCAGCATCCCCCGCTCTCTGTGAGTGCCCGGTTGGCTTGATCTTCGCCTCAACGGTTTCGAGCTATTCGATTGAAACGAAGTGTATCCGCGCCCCATAGAAGATGTCAAGACGTTTTTTAGGGTAATCCGCTTAACGGATTTTGAGAGACATTTGCGAGCCATTCCACCCGTATTTCGGGCAATACGTAGCTTTCGAATGGGCATAGCGCTATGATGCCACGCAGTGGTGATTCCATTGCGGAATGAAACATCGAGGCACAAGAGGGAGATGCCGCTGATGCGCCACGCATATTCGGGCAAGGGAGGCCCGAATGGGAGGGAAAGTATGAGAATTGAATATCTGAGGGAATACGTCGAGTTATGCAATCGACTCAACTTCAATAGCACGGCCGATGCGCTGCATATAAGCCAATCGGCGCTCAGCAAACACATAAAGGCACTCGAAAGCGACGTGGGAGCATCGTTATTCGAGCGCGACAAGCACCACGTCTGGCTTACCGCGGAAGGGGAAATCTTCCTCGCGCCTGCGAAGAACATCGTCGACCTGTACGGAAACGCGCAGCAATTTTTCGCGAGCGAACGCCAGAACAGCAAACGGCTCCTCATTGGGGGCACCATCGATTCTGCCGGCCTATACACCTGGATTGCCGGCATCTGCAGCGAACTGCATCGCGGACACCCCGACTTCAAACCCCACTTCATCCCCACCGAGGCAACCTCGCCCGTCATGCAGGTCGCAAACGGCGAGGTAGATTGTGCGGTCATGCATTACGACCCGCGCCACTACAACGAGGAAGTCGCCGACACCCTCGCGTCGCGCCACCTGTTCAACACGCCCATAATGGCCGTCGTCGACGAGAGCAACCCTCTCGCGCGAAAAGAGGCGCTCACGGCAAACGATTTGCAGAACAGCTCGATCATCCACATGGTGGGCGCACGCACGAACTCTGGCTGGAACGGAATACGCAAGATGCTTGGCGTAAACGGCGTGAAATACACCACACGCGACGTGCAGGTCTATTCGTCGTTCGACATCGGTGGCATTCGCATCGATTCGAGCGTGCTCCTTCTGCCCGAGCACGAAATCGACCGCCACATGATGGCGAACCCGCATGTTGCCGTCGTACCGCTGCAACTCGAGCACGCCGTGATGTCAACCGACCTAGTCTATCGCGCCGACAATCCCAGCAAGATGCTCACCCTGCTCATTGAGCATATGCTGCAAACGCCCTTCCGGTACATCAGCACGGAAAGACGCAGCCTAGCCTTCGCGTAACGCGTACAGCGCACGCGATGCTAGCCAGCCGCAAGCGCGTACCAGGCAATGCCCTCGGCGCTCCAGCCCACGCGTACGAGCGCATTGTTCTCGCTGAGGCTCGTAGTGAAATTATGCGCGCCCGCAAGGGCATTGGGATTGTATTGCCTGTACACGGGCACGTCGCCCTCATCGGCGCCATACCAGCCAATGCCCTCGTAGTTCCATCCCTCGCGCACGAGCATATCGCGCTCGCTAGCGGTTGTCGTGTAATGATGGTCGCCGGCGTTCGGGTTGTACAAACGATACACCGGCGTGGGAGACAGCGCGGGGGCTACCCACCCCACGCCTTCATAGGTCCAGCCCGCCTTCACCACATCGTTGCGCTCGGAGATGCTCTCCGTATAGAAGTGCTCGCCCGAATTGGGATTGTACAGGCGATACATCGCCGCCTGGGCATATGCCACGGTTAGCGTTCCGTACGTGGTGGTTATGCGATACCCCGACTCGGGCGTGCCATCGTTCAGCTCATAGGTGAACGCGTTTTCACATGAGCCAACCTCGGTCTGCGAGGCGCTGAACGAATACGATGCGCCGTCGCCGTCGGCCCACCCATCGCCCGACACCGTTATCGTCTGGGAGGAAAGGGGCGCGCCATCATACGTTTTGCGCGCGCTCGCGCTGGTGAGCGCAAGGATACGCGGAGCCACCGCAAAGGAAATGGTAACGGGAGACGCTTCGTAATCGGAATCATCGGCATAGGACACAACGACATCGACCGTGCCGCCACCCGTAGGCACAACCATGCCATCATCCCCCACCGTGGCAACCGATTCATCCGAGCTCGCATACGCCACCGAAGCATCATCGGGCATGTTCGAAAGCACGAGCGAGGCGCCGCCCTCACCATACTTGAGCTGCGTCGTGCTCGCTTCCACCGTGATGGGATACGCAGCCTTCGTAATCTGGAATTCAAGGGACTGCGTTCCGCCATACGCTCCCTTGCCCGACACGACAACCGTCGCCGTACCAGCATGCACATTGGAGGCATACGAAAGCTCGTAGTCGACGCCTTGCTGCAGCACGGTACCGTCGACCGCCGTAACCACAACAGACGGCTCGCACGCGCTTCCAGAATAGGCAACGCTCGCATACTCAAGGGTGGCTTCGCAGTACGCCACGTCCTTTTCCAGCAAGGCCAACGCCGCAACCGCATCCACCATGCCGTACCCGTATTCGCGATCCCAGCCATCATCGCCCAAGTCGTACGCCGACGCCTCTAGCAGGTATTCCACATCGTCGGGCGTAAGCGAAGGGTCCTTAGCGAAAAGCAGGGCGGCGATACCCGCCACCAAGGGCGAAGCTTGCGACGTACCCGAAAGGTTTCCGTACGTACCATTCTTTTTCGTGCTGTAGATATTCGACCCAGGCGCAGCAAGGTCCTTCGTGCGATTCGAAGACTCCTGCGTGACGCCCTCCTCGTTATAGTTGGACGATGCGCTCCGGGGAAACGCGGTCTCCTCCGTATTCGTTGCCGCAACGCCCGGATACAGCGCCGCGTTCGTAACGTTGATAACGCTCAGGCAATCATCGTAATCACCTGGGTATTCGGCGCAGGGAACATGCAGCCCGTTCCCCTCGTTTCCTGCCGCGCATACCGTGAGGATGCCCTCGTCGCGTGCAGCCGACACAGCCTGGCAAAATGCATCGTTCGACCAATCGTAATCCGCGCTAACCGCCATGCCGACGCTGAAATTCATGACGCGTATATCGAATTCCACGCGATGGTCCATGATGTAGTCCATGGCGCGCGTAAGCGATTCGGCGGTCGCTTTATTGGCGGAGTCGAAAATCCGTATAGCCACGATTCCCACATTGTACGAAGCGCCCGCGATGCCAGTCGCGTTGTTCGCAACGCCCGACACGATGCCCGCCACGTGCGTTCCGTGACTGACCGAGCTCACATCGCTCGCCGCGCCCTCGGTATCGCTGGAAGCATCGTATACAGCGACGATGTTTGCAGCAAGGTCCTCGTGATCCGCCTCGATGCCCGTATCCAGAATCGCAACGCTCACATGCTCATCGGCAACGCTGTCGTTGCTATTGTCGCAACGCGCAATATCCCACGCTTCGGGGAGATTGACGGCGTCGAGAGCCCACTGCCTGCCCACCTCCGAATCGTTAACTTGGGTAGACTGCGCTTCCAACGACCCACCGGGTTGCGCAAAAAGGCCAGCGCTATCTGAATCAACGACGCCTTCGTCATCGGGCATCTGAAACACCCAGTTGGGCTGCGCCGAAACGACGCGCTCATCGTTTTCCAGCTCGGCGATAGCCTGGGCAACCGTTATGCCATCCTCCACGCGCAGCGTAACCACCGGGTCGACGCTATGCTCGCACGAAAGCGTGGCATCGTCGAGCGACCCCATCACGACATCGTCGCTGGCAAGCGCAGCGTCTTTCAACGTCGAAGCCGCATCGACAACAGCTTCGACGTCTGCTTGGGAAATACCATTCTTGAATTGGACGAGTACTTCGCCCGCCTCGTATGCATCGCCTTCGTCTCCGGCGCTCAGCCCCGTAGCGTCCTCGGCGGCCTGCACCGAAAGGACGTTCCCCAACACCGTATCGCCATCGGGTGCAGCGGATACGGTTACAACCCCAAACGCGGAAGCGGGAATGCATGCCAGGGATAAAACAGCGGCGAAAAACGCCGACGCACAAGCCCTCATGACAGCTCCTGCATCCTAATTTGTATACAACCTGGGATTATTGTAGCAAATGGGAGTGAAGAAGATTTCCGCTTGGTTCGTCGGGAGACAAAATAACCGGCTCGCCCCACGCTAGCAGGAAGCGCTCGCGGGCAACTTCGACCAGCGAAGGACGCACGACGGCGAGCGCATGCGCGCCCCCTCGGGCAGCAGCACGTTGTCGATCCCCTGCTTATCAAAGCCATCAGGCGTGCGGACCCAGATGCCAGGGGCGATGACGCCCGCCGCGGGTACGCCATTTTCACGCAAGTACGCAAGCTCCGACTCGAGCCAACGAGTCTTTCCCGACTGGAAATCCGCCGTGAGAATAAACAGCATTACAGCTCCTAACGAATCATTCGGGGTGGGGCCCCACCTACGACTTAGCAACCGCATCGGTAAGCTGCGAAAGCGCACGTTGCACCGTTGCGCGTTGCGTAGCCAGATTCAGGCGAATGAATCCGTCGCCCTCGGGACCGAACATATCACCCAAATCAAGCCAGAGGCCGGCATCCTCCTCGACGAACTTGCGCAGCCCTTCGCCACGCAACCCCAACGCATTGCAATCGACCCACGCGAGATACGTGCTTTCGGCGGGAACAAGATGCAGGTTAGGGGCATGAGCATGCAGATGCTCTTCCACGAGCGTCCAATTGCCCTCGAGGTAGGCCTTCAATTGACCGAGCCAGACCGCCTCATGGCGATAACATGCCTCGGCGGCAACGAGGCCGAGCACATTGGGTCGATACGTTCCCGCGGCATGCATGGCACGGACGAAGCGAAGTCGCAGGTCGGGGTTAGGGATGATGATATTGGACGCTTCCAGCCCCGCGAGGTTGAAGGTCTTGCTGGGCGCGGTGCAAACCACGCAGCGCTCCGCAACCTCTTCGCCAAGCGTGGCGAAAACGGTATGCACATACCCGGGACGGAAGAAATCCATGTGGATCTCGTCAGACACGACAATCATGTCGTGACGCAGCGCAATTTCTGCAATGCGTTCCAACTCGGCACGCGTCCACAAGCGCCCTGCAGGGTTATGGGGATTGCACAGCAGAAAAAGCTTCGCGCCGCTTTCTTGCACGACCTCCTCGAAGGCGTCGAAGTCGATGCGGTACGCACCTTGCTCGTACAGGAGAGGCGCATTCGCCACGCGACGCCCGTTCTTCTCGACAACCGACGTGAAGGGATAGTACACGGGACGCTGGATGAGCACGGCATCACCAGGCTGCGTAAACGCGCATACAGCTGTGGCCAGGGAATACACAACACCGGGCACAGTAACGACCCACTTGGGCAACACGCGCCAATCGTAGCGGGCCATCCACTGCGTCACCGCTTCGAAATAGCCATCCCATGGGTCGGTATACCCGAACACGCCATGCTCCACGCGCTCATGCAGCGCCTGCACCGCAGCAGGCGGCGCCTTGAAGTCCATATCGGCCACCCACATGGGCAGAAGGCCCTCGCGCTTGCCGAACCGCTTCGCCGCATCATACTTCAGCGAATGCGTTCCCACGCGATTAACCGGCGCATCGAAGTCATACCGTTCCATGGCTACCTCCAAAGCAAGCATTTCTTGCTTTTGTACAGCATAAACGGGTTACGTGCATGCGAGTGTGCCCATCACCTCCGAAACGGCACGAATGCCGCAGCCAGAGGAAGCGGGGCCCATGGTACAATCCCCCGCGTGAGAGAGGGAGTCTTATGAACAGCAACCAGCTTCAATGGTTTTGCAAGGCATACGAAACGAAGTCCTTCGCCAAGGCGGCCGAGGCCACCTTCGTATCGCGCCAAGCATTCGGAAAAGCCATCAAGAGCATGGAAGAGGAACTGGGATGCGCGCTTTTTCAGCGCAACGAGCATGGCGTAGTGCCCACGGAAGCGGCAAAGCGCATCTACCCTATCGCCCTAAGCTGCATCGGGGACATCGAGAGCATTCGCACCATCTGCGATGAGCACGCGCTCTGCACCCGCACCCCCATCCGCATCGCCATCGCCGACGGCGTCGTGGAATCGATGGACGATGGCTTCTTCGACGAGCTGGAACGCAAGAATCCCGCCTGCGAGATTTCCATCGAGAAGCACTTCTACACCCGTTGCATCGAGTACCTGCGCGACGGGAAGGCCGACTTCGCCATCGCGCCCGGCCCGCTGCAATCGGAGCAGTTCGACTCCATCCCGCTCGCCCGCGAGCAGGTGTACGTGGCCGCCACGCCAGAAACCGTCCGCTTCCCCATCAGCGAGGCCACGCTCGAGAACCTGGCAACGCTCCCCTACTTCTCGGTGGGCAACGGAGAACGCGCGATGCTGGGTCTCGACAGGGTATTCGAGGAACACGGGCTTGCCATCAAGCGCGTCGACCAATACACGGAATTCGGCATCGTGATGCAAAAGGCGCACACGGGAGCCGCCGCAGCGCTCGTGCCCGAAAGCATGCTGGCGCGCCTGGGAAACGGCATGACGCTCATACCCATCCCCACATCGATCACTGCCTGGGAGCTGCACTGCTTCTGGCCGCAGCACGCTTCGTCAAGCGCGCGCAAGGGCATCGTAAGCTTCATGCAAGCCTACTCAGCTTTGCACGTTTCCCCAGATGCTAAGGCAGTGTAAACCATCGGTTTCACCCCTGCATAGAACCTGTTCTTCTCCATCTGCGCACTCCTTTGGTTGAATGATGCGCAACGGGACCCCAATGGGAGGTGGGTCCGCTTTCGCAAGGAGGAGCATATGGGAACTCAGGGTATCTCTCGCCGCGGATTCTTCAAGGGCGCCATGGTGAGCGCCATTGGAGCGGGCGTCGCAGGCGCAAGCCTGGCAGGCTGCAGCAGCCCCAAGCAGGCATCGACGGCCCCCTCCGCCGGCACCGCTGGCGCAGGCGCCGCGAGCGACGTTATCGCCGCAGCCCAGCTGAACCCGCAGGATTACAACTATCGCGATAACACCACCGACTTCAAGACACTGTTCAGCAGCTGGAAGCTCGGTTCCGTCGAAATCGGCAACCGCATGTGCAAGTCGGCCGCCGGTTCGGCAACCTACCTGGCTGGCTACACCGAGGAGCTGTACCAGTACTACGTCAATTTCGCCAAGGGCGGCGTGGAGATGATCTGGGTCGAAGGCGAAGCCATCACCCTCCCCAAAGATGGCAGCCCCATTTCGGCGGAAGTGACCGACTTTTTCAAGAAACTCTCGGCGGAATGCGCTAACTACGGCGCTCATCTGGGATTCCAGTGGGCTCCCATGGGCATGGACATCACCGATATGCCCGTCGAGACCATTCAGGCCATCGAGGATAGCGGCGCAGCGCTGGCCAAGCAGCTGAAGGACATGGGCTTCGTGGCCATCGAGATCAACACCGCTGGCTTCAACCAGGGCCATCGCTTCCTCTCGCGCTTCTACAACAAGCGCACCGACCAGTATGGCGCCAGCAGCATCGAGAACCGTGCACGCTTTGACGCGGAGTGCATCCAGAAGATCCATGCCGCCGCGGGCGACGACTTCGCCGTGCAGATCCTGATGGAATGCGTAGAGGAAAACGACAACCTCACGAACGACTGCACGCTCATGACGCTGGACAACGCCGTCACCGAGCCGCACAACTCCGCAACCACCATCGAAGAGGGCATTGCGCTGGCCAAGGCCCTGGAAGCGGCAGGCGCCGACTCGTTCCACCTGCGCCTGGGCCCGCTGGGCAACCATCCCTGCCAGTTCGGCAGCGACCTGTACTTCCTGTTGAACGGCGTAGAAGGCGCCACGGGCTACGGCACGCAGTGGGATTTCAGCAAGCACTGGGGCGGAAAGCTCATCGGCAACCACAGTGGCGCGGGCATGCTGATTGACATCGCCGCCATGTACAAGAAGGAGCTGAAGGCTCCCGTGGGCTGCGTAACCTACATGGACCCCGCCCATGCGCCCAACTTCTTCGAAGAGGCGCTGGCCGACGGCAAGCTCGACTTCTACATGATGAACCGACCCCTCACGGTGGACACCGAATACGTGAACAAGCTGCGCGAAGGCCGCGTTGACGAAATCGCCCCCTGCACGCGCTGCCTGCACTGCCATTCCGGCAGCAACGAAATGAACGCCATGATGAGCTACTGCCGCGTGAACGCCCTCACCCAGCGCGTCATGCGCGCAGGCGGCCCCTCCACCTACGAGCTGCCCGAAGCCGGCAGCAAGAAGAAGGTCATGGTCGTGGGCGCCGGCCCTGCCGGCATGGAAGCCGCTCGCGTCGCAGCGCTGCGCGGTCACGATGTAACGTTGTTCGAAAAGAAGAGCGCCATGGGCGGCTCCCTCCAGTTCGCCCACAACGTCAAGGGCGAACACGAGAACCTGGAAGACCTCATCGCCTACCTGAAGCGCCAGTGCGAAATCGCGGGCGTGACGGTGAAGACCGGCGTAGAAGTCACCTCCGACACCATCGGCCAGGAAAGCCCCGACGCCCTTATCATCGCCACGGGCGGCGTACGCCCCTCGCTCGACGTGGCTGGCGCCACCGTCATCGAGCTGGAAGACTTCCTTTCCGCCGACATGGGCGATAACGTGGTGGTGTACGGTTCCAGCGCGCAGGCGTTCGACACGGCGCTGTGGCTCACCGTTCACAAGAAGAAGGTCAACATCGTTACGCCGAACGGCAACGACGCGCTCGACATGCAGCAGAGCCAGCATGCCCATCGCTTCATGACCACGGCGCTGTACAGCCTGGGCGTGAAAGCCTGGCCCGAAAGCACCATCAAGGGCGCTGCCGACGGCAAGCTCACCATTTCCTCCGCCATCGCCGGCGTTGACGTAGAGCTCGACTGCGACGCGATCATCAACGTGAGCGACATGGCCCCCAACGAGGACATTTCCGCGGGGACGGGCGTTTCCGAGGTGTACACCGTGGGCGATGCAGCCGCCCCGTTCAACATCGCGAAAGCCATTCAGGCCGGTAACGACGCAGGACGCGCCATCTAGCCTCCCCTCCCCTTTGCGCGACGGGTGGTCCACCCCTCGCCACTCGTCGCATCTAATCGCCGCTATGCTATTTTGCCCTCGCACTATTGGCATAGCGGCGATTATAATTACCATGATGCGCTACGACGGCGCAGACGCACCAGTGGTTTTGAAAGGATGCGTTGCGCATTGAAGCTTTACCAATTCATCTACCAAGACGATGAAACGCTTCGAAACGACCTCGAGGCTCTCCGAGCAGACAAGGACGCCATTCCCGGCTCCACTGTGTTCTTCAACATCTGCTCGTGCGCGACCGATTTCTCGCATCTCACGCATGTGGCGGAAGCGATCAAAAGCGAATTCCCCGACGCTCCCTACGTGGGCGCCTCCACCAATAGCAACATCGTGGACGGCGAAAACGTTCCCAACAGCACCACCATCGGCTGCTACTTGTTCGAAGACGAGCGCTCGTACGTGAGCGTGGGCCAGCTTTCCTTCGACGATTCGAACGGAAGCGAAGTGGGCGAAGCCATCGTGAAAGCCGTTTCAGACTTCACATACGTGCGCACCATAGAGCTTTTCACCACGCTCGAGCTAAGCTCGCTTACGAAGCTCTGCGATAAGCTGAGCGAGCTGAGCCCCTCGATTCACCTAGTGGGCGGCGGCGCGTTCTTCCCCATGATCAACAAGGCCGATGCGCGGGTCATCTCTTCCGAAGGGCCCTGCTCCGACGGGGCAATCGCCTACGCCATCATCGGCGGGCCACGCGTGCACGTAACGTCGCTCTTCATTTCCGGCTGGAAGCCGCTGGGGCGCGAACTGCAGGTTACCAAGTCGCACGAGAACGTCTTGCACGAACTCGATGGCAAGCCCGCAGTCGAGGCATACCATCATTACCTGCACGCCGAAAACGACGAGCACTTCCTCACCAACATCCGGGCGTTCCCGTTGGCGTTCCAACGCGACGGCGTGTACATCACGCGCGAGCCCGTGTTCACCACGCCCGATGGCTCGCTCATTCTCACCTGCGACATCAGCCATGCGCGTACCATGCGCATCGCCTACGGCGACCCCGAGGCCATCCTGCGCGACGCACGCGAGGCGGCCACGGTTATCAGGAAATTCAAACCCGAGGCCATCCTGGCCGTATCATGCGCATCGCGCCACGTCTTCTGGGGCGACGAAATCGCCTTGGAAACGCGCCCCTTCCAGGAAGTGGCGCCTACGTTCGGCATGTATTCCGCTTCGGAATTCATCCGTACGGGCACGACGGTCAACCAGAACAACGTATCGCTCGTCATCCTGGCCATACGCGAGGGCAAGGCAACCGACCATGTTCCCTACGCCAACCAGGTAGGCGATTCGCAGATTCGCATGGGCAACACGCCCACGTTGCGCCTGGCCACGTTTATCCAGGCGGTTACCGACGAACTGGAAGAGGCAAATCGCAAGCTCGACATCATGGCGCGCATCGACTCGCTCACGGGCCTCTACAATCGCGGCGAGATCGAACGACGCATCGAGGTGGCCGTTCAGGGCCTGCCCGCCGTGGGCGGATTCTCCAGAGCCGATACGTTCGACACCTCGCTCATCATGCTCGACATCGACGATTTCAAGATCGCAAACGACACATATGGACACAAGGCGGGCGATAGCATCCTGAAGGAACTGGGAAACACCCTGCGCAGGCTTTCGCGCGCCTACCCACTCGAAGGCGTTGCCGGACGCTGGGGCGGCGAGGAGTTCATGCTCCTGCTGGGCGATTGCAACGCCGACGCAGCCGCACGCGTAGCCGAGGTCATCCGCCAGAAGTTCAGCGAAATCGATGTCGAAGGCGTTTCGTCGCAGAGCATCAGCCTGGGCGTGACGCAGGTACGTCGCGGCGAAAGCACCGACGACGTGCTACGCCGCGTGGATAACGCCCTCTACGCCGCAAAGGCGCAGGGTAAGAATCGCATAGTGGTGTTCTAGGGGGGCATTGCGTAACGCTAATGCGCCTGAGACGTTTCCTCGATTATCTCGGTGAAGCCGGAAAGGGCCGCAAACGGCGCGAACTGCGCACCCCTCTCTTCGCGCGGCATGGGCTTGCGCGCGCGCGAAACGGGGCGAGGCGCATTGATGATATCGCCATAGAGCGCCATGGCGGACATTTCGTCCATGACGGCTTGCACCTGCTCGTTGCTTAGGTTGCGATCGCTCATGCGCGGTGACCCCCAATCTGCTGATTGCGCTGGATGGTAGTGGCGCCCTCTTTCAGATCCATGCCCTTGAGCACGGCATTCTTCCCAAAACGACGACGGGCGGCCAGAATGGCCTTCTGCATGCGATGCTCCTGCGCGAGCTTCGCGCTTTCGCGTTCCGCGCGCTCGCGCTGCACCGCCGGGTCCTCCAAGAGCGACAGCTGCTCCCCCGCTTCGTTTTCCCGCTCGCGGAGCGCATGCAGCTCGCGAGGAAGCACGTTGCAAGCCGTTACGTTTAGACGGCGCACGAGCAGGCTGCGGTCGACGATTTCCTCGAAGAGGCGCATGACGGCCCCCACGATAAGGCGCGACGAAGACGTGCTGCGCGGAAGCGCCGCCGTGCCATGCGCATGACGCGGCACGCTGCGACCATACCAATCGACGGACGCATCGAGGTGCGCGGCACTCCCTTCGGGCGACGTGATATTCGAAACGTCGTAGCCGACGGTAATGGTGAGCTGGCTGCACACCAGGCCCGAATCAACGAGGTCAAGCGAGAGCTGATCGGCCATTTCGCGCATGACCAAACGCGCTTCGGCCCATTCATAGGGCCTGTTCAGCACCTGACCAGAACCAAGGCTGTTCGCCTTTGGACGATACGACTTGATGTCGGCCATCGTGCAGGGCTCGTAACCCCATGCGTGGTCGATAAGCAATTCCGCGTTCTTGCCGAAAAGCTTGTAGAGCAAATCCTCATTGCGTCGCTGCTGCGGCGAGCCCAGGGAACAGCGGGCGATATCGCCCATGGTATGCATGCCATTCGCGGCGAGCTTGCTCGCATAGCCACGCCCCACGCGCCAGAAATCGGTGATGG
Source organism: Denitrobacterium sp. (assembly GCF_056180635.1). NCBI lineage: Bacteria > Bacillati > Actinomycetota > Coriobacteriia > Eggerthellales > Eggerthellaceae > Denitrobacterium > Denitrobacterium sp. Next base: position 31,059 of record NZ_JAZZJS010000030.1, read on the forward strand.
GCTTATGCGCCCACAACCTGCGACGATAGCTATCCTCGTCGAGTTGGGCAATGCGCGCGCCATGCTCGTTGGGCTGCGCATGCTTGGCCACGATATCCATGGCCACCTTGGCAAGGTACAAGTTCGACCCAATGCCGCACGTTGCCGTGATGCCCGTTTCCTCGAGCACTTCGGCAAGGAGCGTCTCGGCAAACGCGCGCGGCGTAGCATGGCGCGTTCGCAAATAGCCCGTGATATCGATGAACACCTCGTCGATGGAGTACACGTGCACGTCTTCGGGGGAAACATGGCGCAGGTAGATATCGTAGATTTCCGCAGATCGCTTCAAGTAGAGCGCCATCTGCGGCGTTGCAGCCACGAAATCGACCTCGAGCGCAGGATTATTTCGAAGTTCGGACGCATAAATGGACGAGCCTTCCAGCATACCGCCCGCCGCATGACGACGCATCGCGTTCACCTGGCGCAAGCGCTCCTTCACTTCGAACAGACGCGCACGGCCCGAAATGCCCAGCGCTTTCAGGGAAGGCGAAACGGCCAGGCAGATGGTTTTGTCGGTGCGCTCCACATCGGCCACCACCAAGTTCGCGTTGAGCGGGTCGAGCCCGCGTTGCGCGCATTCCACGCTGGCGTAGAACGACTTGAGGTCGATGGCTAAATAGGTGCGCTCCATAGGCAAAGCCCGTTAATCGCTGATATCGGAATCGAGCGTGGCGTTGAATTCGTATTCGGGGAACTGGCGGTGAAGCTCGCGGCATACGCCATCGACGACTGCGGCGCGGTCGGGGGCATCGAAGCCCACCACGACATCGAACTGAACGGTTTTGCGTTCTTCGTTCACGTAGAAGCCGTGCGTTTGCAGAATATTGCGGTCGTTGTTGGCCAGGCGCATAAGCGCGAGGAAGATATCGGCCTGCTCGCCCGAACGCTGGGTATTCGTAGAGTAAATGCCCACGGTATGGAGCATGACATCGCACTGCTCCATAACGGCATCTTGGATCTTGCGCGTCATGGCGTCGATCTGCACGGCGGTGAGCGTGTCATCGACTTCGACATGCACGCTGCCGAAGTAGCGGTTGGGGCCGTAATCGTTCAAGACAAGGTCGTACGCACCATGCACGCCGGGCACCGTCATGACGGCAGCACGAACGTTCTGGGCGAGGCTGGCGTCGATGCGGCCACCCAGGATTTTGGCGATGGCCTCGCGGAGGATATCGACACCCGCTTTGATGATGAAACCGGCGATGATAAGGCCGAGCCACGCTTCAAGTGCGATGCCGAAGAAGATGTAGATGACCGCCGCCACGAGCGTGGAGGCGGAAATGATGGCGTCCATAAGGGCGTCGGTGCCGCTTGCGCGCAAGGAACCCGAGTTCAGGGCCTTGCCGCGGGCAATTACGTACCTGCCAAGCACGAGCTTGGCCACCACGGCCACGGAAACCACGATGAGCGTGATGGCCTCGTAAGTGGCTTCTTCGGGGTTGATGATGCGCCAGAGCGATTCGCGCGCGGCTTCCACGCCGGCAAACGCCACAACGATGCCGATGGCGATGGTGGTGAGGTATTCGCCACGCCCATGCCCGAACGGATGCGAGGCATCGGCGGGGCGCGATGCGAGCTTGGTGCCCACGATGGTGACCACGGAGGAAAAGGCATCGGAGAGGTTGTTCACGGCGTCGAGCGTGATGGCGATGGAGTTAGAGAGCGCACCCACGGCGGCCTTGAAGGCGGCGAGCAGGATGTTCGCAACGATTCCTACGATGCTGACGCGAACGATGCCCGCATCGCGCTCCTGCATGCTGAGCGCCTGATTTTCTTCGGGCATACCCCCTCCTTTCCGTGCACACGGCGAAGTATACACGAACATTTGTACTATGTGAAGCGCCAAGCGCTGCGTATCGGTTTTCAAAAGATAAACGATATGAGCAGGCTTTCGCACGCAAATCGGCACCTGCGCATTCATCTGCTATTCTAGAGCAAACATCGAGATGGAGATACGCATGAACGCAAAGCAACCTTCGGAAGGCGATCGAATACACACGGCCAGCGCGCTGGGAAACACGCCCGAACACTGGGTGAGCACCGCCGCGGCCGAAACCGCCCACACCTCCGCAAGGGAGGAACCCGAAGAGGAAGAGCAAGTTTACATTCACGGCGACCTCGACGAGGAAGACGACAGCATCGACGACAACGTTGCCGACACCGACTCCATCGCCATGCGCCGCCATCGCGCGCGCAAGAGGGCGAAGCCCCTCTCCCCCGCCGAACAGCTAAAACGCAATCGCACCGTTATCTCCGCCGTGGCCGCGGGCGTAATCGTGTCCATCATCAAGTTCGTTACCGCAGCCTTCACTGGCTCGGTGGCCATGTTTTCCGAAGGCGTGCATTCTCTCGTAGACGCCGCGAACGACTCGCTCATGCTCGTGGGCGCGCGCGGCTCGAAACGCGAACCCGACCTGGAGCATCCGTTCGGATACGGGCGTGTCCTGTACTTCTACACGTTCATCGTGTCGGTGGTCATTCTGCTCTTCGGCGGCGGCTTCACCATCATGCAGGGCATCGCCGCGCTGCAGTCGCCCGAAACGGGCGTGGAAAACCCCATCGTGGCCATCGTCGTGCTCCTGGTGGGCACCGCCATCGAAAGCGTGTCGCTCTCCATCGCATTTCGCGAGGTGAACCAAGCACGTGGTGACGACACCCTGCTGGAGTACATCCGCGCGTCGAAGGCGCCCACCAGCTTCACCGTGCTGCTGGAAGACACTGCCGCCGTGCTGGGCATGCTGTTCGCGCTCGCTGGCATCGTGGCAACCATGCTCACGGGCAACGGCGCATACGACGCCATCGCGTCCATCATGATTGGCGCCCTTATGGCCATCTTCGCCGTCGTGCTCGTGCGCGAAACGTCAAGCCTGCTCATCGGCGAAGGCCTCGACCGCGACGAGATCGAGGACATCGTGTTCATCGTCGAGGAAGACCCCGCCGTCATCAAATGCGGCCGCGTGCTTTCCATGTACATGGGCCCGAAGGACATGGTGCTGAACCTGGACGTGACGTTCGACGACGAGCTCGACGAAGGCGACATCCTACAGGCCATCGACCGCGTGGAAGCCGAAATCGTAGACGACTACCCGCAGTGCTCCGCCATCTTCATCGAAGTGGAATCGCTGAACCAGGTGTACCGCCAACGCGCCGACCGCGCCCTCGCCTTCCAGGAAGCCGAAGAAGACTAGCCCCGCCGGCGGTCTCAGCGCGCATCCCTTCGGGGCACCGCCCCATCTGGGGATAATTACGAACGCGTAAACAATCGCGACGCGCCTTGCGCGAGCCCTATACTGGTACGAGGCGACAGAAAGGACCCGCATGCTGAACGACCCCAACGCAACGCTCGAAGCCCTCACCAGCTGGATTAGCGATTACTTCGCCGAAAACGGCCCCTCCGCGCACGCCGTGGTGGGCATCTCCGGCGGAAAGGATTCGAGCGTCGTGGCAGCACTGTGCGCACGCGCCCTGGGCCCCGAACGCGTTGTGGGCGTGCTCATGCCCAATGGCGAGCAAGCCGATATCGACGACGCGCGCGAACTCGTTCAGCATCTGGGCATCCGCCACATCTGCGTGGACATCTCGGGCGCCACCGCCGCACTCTCGAGCGCGCTCATCGCGGCCGAGGGCTTCGCGGAGGCAACGCACGAAAACGCCGGCCTTTCGCGCGACACACGCATCAACCTACCCGCGCGCATACGCATGACGACGCTCTACGCCGTGGCGCAAAGTCTGCCAGAGGGCGGGCGCGTGGCGAACACCTGCAACCGCAGCGAAGACTTCGTGGGCTACTCCACGAAGTACGGCGACGCCGCCGGCGACTTCAGCCCACTCGCCAACATCCTCGTGGAAGAGGTTCGACAGCTAGGCCACAAGCTCAAGCTCCCCGATCATCTCATTCAGAAAGCTCCAAGCGATGGGCTTTCCGGTCAAACCGACGAGGACAAGCTTGGCTTCACGTATGCCACGCTCGACCGCTACATCACCACGGGCACATGCGACAGCCCGGAAACGAAGGCGCGCATCGACCAGCTGCACGCCATGAACTTGCACAAGCTGCGGCCCATGCCCGCCTTCCCGCTGCAATAGGTTCCACGCAAGGCCCCGTAACCGCACGGGGCCTTTATTGAACTATTTTGAACTCGTTGCTTTCATGCAGGCCAGGGCGGTGGTAAGCTTTGGATATTGAACTTCCGGAGCTAGGAGGCACCATGGGAAAGCAAACGTTCGCGGATCGGTTGGTGCTGGCGATGGACCAGCGCGGCCTCAAGCAGATCGATTTGGTTCATATCGCGGGAAAACGCGGAGTTAAACTCGGAAAAAGCCAGGTGAGCCAGTACATTAGCGGCAAAACGATACCGCGCGTCGGCGTTATGGAGTTCCTTGCCGACACATTGGGCGTCTCGAAGGAATGGCTCGCTGATGGAACGCCCATCCCCGTAGCCAAAACCGTTGAACCCGCAGCTCCAAGCGCCGCTCCGAAAGTTGAACCAGTAGCGCAGAACACCCATTTCTCCAGCTCCACCGCCCAAGCGTCGGCAGCGCCCTCGGTTGCAGCCGAAAATGCACCGGTTGCACGACCCGCCGCAGCGCCCGCCGCGCCTGCGCAGCCTGGGTTCTCCGCCGCCGCAACGGCAGCAGCCGCCCGCGCCGCAGCACCCCACACCGCACCCCAGCCCGCAATCGCCACTCCCCTGGAGGCCCGACCCATGCGCACCTTCGCCAAATCTTCCAAGCTCGACCACGTTCTGTATGACGTGCGTGGCCCCGTAGTCGACGAGGCTAACCGCATGGAAGACGCGGGCACGCAGGTTCTGAAGCTCAACATCGGCAACCCGGCTACCTTCGGCTTCCGCACCCCCGACGAAGTCATCTACGACATGCGTCGCCAACTTACCGACTGCGAAGGCTACTCCGCCAGCCGCGGCCTCTTCAGCGCGCGCAAGGCCATCATGCAGTACTCGCAAATCAAAGGCCTGCCTAACGTGACGATGGACGACATCTACACGGGCAACGGCGTAAGCGAGCTCATCAACATCTGCATGTCGGCGCTGCTCGATTCCGGCGACGAGATTCTCATCCCCTCGCCCGACTACCCGCTGTGGACGGCCTGCGCCACGCTGGCCGGCGGCACGCCCGTGCACTACGTGTGCGACGAGCAGGCCGAGTGGTACCCCGACATGGACGACATCCGCTCGAAGATCACGAGCCGCACGAAGGCCATCGTCATCATCAACCCGAACAACCCCACCGGCGCGCTCTACCCGCGCGAGGTGCTGCAGGAAATCGTCGACATCGCGCGCGAGCATCAGCTCATCATCTTCAGCGACGAGATCTACGACCGCCTGGTCATGGATGGCGAAGAGCACATCTCCATCGCCAGCATGGCGCCCGACCTCTTCTGCGTCACCTTCAGCGGCCTTTCCAAATCGCACATGATTGCGGGCTTCCGCATCGGCTGGATGGTGCTTTCCGGCAACAAGCGCATCGCACGCGACTACATCCTGGGCCTGAACATGCTCTCGAACATGCGCCTATGCAGCAACGTGCCCGCGCAGTCCATCGTGCAGACGGCACTCTGGGGCCACCAAAGCGTGCAGGATTACATCGTTCCCGGCGGCCGCATCTGGGAGCAGCGCGAATTCGTGTACAACGCCCTGAAGGACATCCCCGGTATTTCCGTAGTAAAGCCCAAGGCGGCCTTCTACATCTTCCCGAAGATCGACACCGCGCGCTTCAACATCACCGACGACGTGCAGTTCGCGCTCGACCTGCTGCGCGAGAAGAAGATCCTCATCGTGCAGGGCACTGGCTTCAATTGGGAACAGCCCGACCACTTCCGCATCGTGTATTTGCCGCGCGTGGAAGTTTTGGGCGACGCCATGGAGAAACTCGCCGACTTCCTGATGTACTATCGCCAGTAGGAAATTACGCGAGCGTCGCGAAGGGCGCACCCGCGCATCGAACGCGAAGGCCGGACTGCACGGCACGTCCGGCACGGAAAGGATGTTGCCATGAAGAAGAGCGCATCGAATGTACCCGCCGATGCGAAAGCAGGAAACCCCGGCCACCCCGAAGGCGAAGCCGGCCGCGCCATGCTACAGCGCATGAACGAAAGCCATGGCGAACTCACGAACTGGGCTCTCGGGTTCCTGGAATTCCAGAATGGATACGAAGTGCTCGACGTGGGCTGCGGAGGCGGCGCCACGATGCAGCGCCTGGCGCGCCGTTTCGCGGGCGGTCACGTGCATGGCATCGACCATTCCCGGGAAGCCGTTGCCCTGGCGCGCGAAACGAACGCTAAGACCATCGAGGCGGGGCGCATGAGCGTGCAGCGTGCGTCGGTCGAGCGCCTGCCGTTCGACGGCAACTCCATCGACGTCGCGGTAAGCGTGGAAAGCCTGTACTTCTGGCCCAGGCCCGATGAGGGGCTAGGAGAAATCTGCCGCGTGCTGCGCCACGGCGGACAGCTACTCATCGCGCTCGAAGCGTACGAGAACGGCGACCTTCCGGAATCGGTGCAGCGCAATGCCGAGGCATTCAACCTGTTCCTGCCCACGCTTGGCGAGCTGCGCTGCCTCCTACGCGAAGCCGGGTTCGACAGTGTCGACATCTGCACGCTTCCCGACACGCTCTGGCTCGCGGCGATCGCCACGAAATAGCACCGCGCACAACGCACCATGAAGCCCACCCCGCATCGCCGCGAGGTGGGCTTTTCGACAGTCGTAGACGTACGGTGCCGCAGCGCCGCACACCAGCTAAGACGCTAGAGTTCGTCGGTATCGAGCCAGATGGTGAACGGGCCGCTGTTCTCGATGGACACGTGCATATCGGCGCCGAATTCACCCACCGCGATGGAGCCCAGGTCGTTCAACGCAAGCTGGCAGAACCGGCGGTAGAGCTCGCGCGCTTCCTGCGGCTTGCCGGCGTCGGTGAAGCTGGGGCGGTTGCCGCGCTTGCAATTCGCGTACAGCGTGAACTGCGAGACGACGAGCACTTCCCCACTCACGTCGGCCAACGAGAGGTTGGTCTTGCCTGCTTCGTCGTCGAAGATGCGCAGGCGGGAAATCTTGCGCCACAGACGCTCGGCCTCTTCGATGCCATCGTTCGCCCCAACGCCCAGAAACACCACCAGGCCACGGGATATCGTGCGATTGGGACTTCCCTCTATAATGCCCTCAAACGTGCCCTCAGAGCCGTCCTGAATGGCCACAGAGGCGCTCGTAACGCGTTGAATAAGCGCTCGCATACGCTATTCCTCCTTCTCGACGTTTCCGCTGCCGAACACGGCTCGCACGATGCGTTCGGTAGCATGGCCATCGCAGGCCGACATGAATTTCTGGCGAAACGCGTCGATGCGCGCGGGATCGAATGACCGCTCGCTTTCCACAAGCCATTGCACGATCTCGTCGGTCGTCGTGCATACCGGGCCAGGCGTGAGCTCATCGTAGTCGTAGTAGAAGCCGCGCCAATCGTCGTAGTCGGCCTTATCGTATGCGAAGAAGGCAAGTGGGCGGCGCAGAAGCGAATACTCGAACACGAGCGACGAGTAATCGGACACGCAGGCTGCCGAGGCAACCATGAGCTCGTCGATGGCCAGGTTGCCATGCGTTACGTCGAACGCGAAGTCGCGGCAGTCATCGGGAATCGCAGGCGGTTCCTTCACGAAGGGGTGATGCTTGATCACGAGCGCCCACCGGTCGCCGAACGCGCGCTTCAGCGCGGGAATGTCCAGCTGATCGGGGCCTTCCGCACTTGCCACGCGTCCGCGGAACGTGGGCGCGTACAACAGGATCTTGCGCCCCGCGATGCCCGGCAGCGCCTCTTCCACGCGAGCACGCGAACGCTCGAGGAAATCGCGCTGGAAGAAGATGTCGGTGCGGCTCACGCCCAGGGCGCGCACGATTTCCGGAGTGCGCTCCAGGTGCATAGCCTCGATATATGCCCAGTTCACTTCAGGGCTGCTGGTGGTAACGAGCGAGAGGTTCTCGTAGAACGGATGCTTGAGCTTCTGCTTGCGCGAGCCGCCGAACTTCAGGTCGGCAGTGCTCATGCCCCATTTCTTGAACGCGCCGCAGCCATGCCAGAGCTGCACCACCTGCGAGCCCTCGCGCAGGGGCACGCAGCTCACAACGTTCGAGGCGTCGTTCAGAAAGACATAGGGCGCGGTGGCGATTTCGCGCAGCATGGCCAGGCAATTGCGATGATACAACGCATAGCGCACGCGCGATTCGCCTAGGAACATAACGCTCACCTGCAAGGACGCATCCTCTTCCAGACGCGCGTGCACGAACTTGAAGCTGTCGGACAGCTTGGGCTCGCGCACCTCCACAAACACGACCTTGCCCGGCCGCAAAGGCCGGCGCGCAGCCTTGCGATAGACGTGCGGATACCATACGGATAGGCAGAAACCGCGCATCAGGCGCTTCGCGAATCGAAGCGGAATCGTATAGAAAGCCATCGTTCTCCTGTTCGGATGCATGCTTGTCGCAAGAAAGGATACACCAGTCGGCATGCATGGCGGCACCGGCGACGCCAGCAAGCACCAACGCGCCTAACCAGCAGCAGCAATCACGCAGGTGGGCTATTGGGGCTGGGCGGGACTCGATGGCTTCGTCGCATGCGCGTGCAACTTGCCTCCCAGCCAATCGAAGGGCCGGCTGAACGGCGGCAACGACAAAACCACGGTGATGACCAGGCCCAACCCGATGCACACAATGGGCCAGGAAACCCCATGCGCCATAAGGAAGGCGTAGGCGTCGCAGCCGCTCAGAATATACAGCACCGCAAAATGCAACATGTAGACAGCCAGCGTACGCGCGCCGAACTCCGAGATGAACGGGGTTGCTCGCCGGGGCATAACGGCAAGCACGCTCGCGCACATGGCAAAGGAGATGAGATACGCTACGCCGCGGTGCATCCACGAGCAGCCCACCAAGCCAGCCTTGATGGCGTTCTCGAAGGAATTGCGCCCCGTGAACAGCGGACGGAAGGCATAGACCTCGCCAATGCAAGCGATGCACAACGCAGCAAACGCCACAATGACAACAGCTCCCGCCACGCGTAGCCACGGACGCGCCAACGCTCGCTCAACCCGAGTAGCATCCAGCATATGACCCAGCCAGAAGAACGGCAGGAACACCACGATACGCGACAGGTACAAAAAGTCGCCCACGTTCGAGTCGTAGCCCACAAGCAGGCCCAACGCCAGCGAGCCCGCAAGAACGACCCAGGCACTTGCACGGCGCAGCAACCAGGCGAGCGTATAAAACGCGGCAAGCGCGAACATGAACCACGCAATTCCGCCATCGCCGAGCAGCGTGAACTTCACGGAACCCGTATCGCCTCCCGAAATAGCGGCAATCGCGTATAACGTCGCGAAATTGACGATCTTCAGCAGGAAGCCCAACGCGCAGAACTGCACCACCCTATCGAGCGTCTTCCCCGCCGTGAGCTTGTCGCGCTTCACGAACAGACCCGACACGAACAGGAAGAGCGGCATGTGGAACGAATAGATAAACAGGAAGAGACTCTTCGCACCGGGGTGCTTGATAGCGCCCATGTCGATAATGTGGCCAATGACCACCAATGCGATCAGCGCGAACTTCACGTTGTCGTAATACGCAATGCGCTTACGCGATTGCGCGGCCACATCCTCCATGGGCGCTCCCATTCCTCTGCACTTCTCACCGCTTTCCAGCAACCAAGCATCATGGTTGCGCAGTTGCCCATTGTAGCTGCATGCGCAGGGAAACGGGCGAGCTCCCGGCCGGGCGCAGCGCAAAAACGGGGCGCGGACGGAGAAACACGCAGGGTGCCTTTTCTGAAAAAGGCAGGCATTCGAGGAGCATTCGCGCAAAGTCCCCGCCTTCGAGAGGACGCGACCTGGGCTTTCGAAATGAGAGCTCGCATAATCCATTACCTTTTTCAGAAAAGGCAATCGCATGACCCGCAGAATGCCTTCATAGAATGATGCGCCATAGTCGCGAAATCGTCGCAAAACGGTCGCACGGAAATCACCTATCGATAGCACGCCAGATGATAAAAACCATCAGGTAACCTGGTGAAACAAAGCCGCCACTAACGTTCGTTCATGACGTAAACTTGCAGGGCGTTCGCATGGCCAAGCACCACGCAAATCATCGGCAGAGCGACCGCGCGGCAAAACGCTTGCCCGCAGCAGCGCCAGATTCGGCATTCGCCTACCCCATAACATGCACCCGCCCGACAGGTGCCGCGCCATGCAGACCAAACCAACAAGCGCATGCAACAAACAATCACGCCCTATCACCTTCCACTCGGGGAGAAGACATGACCACATTCATACTTGGATACCGTTCTGCATTGGCTTACTGGAGTTCGCCCATTACGAATAAGGGAGCGATACCCTTATCGCCATTGGAAGAGCGGGGCATCCTAGCCCAAGCGACGACGCCAACTCAACATCAAGCTGGGAAGATTATCGAGGTGGGCATGCAAGCGGGGATTCAAGCTCCCATTGACGTAATCACCCCCAAACCAGGCACATCCAGAACGACAGCACGCATGCGAGCGCACGTGCAAACCACCGCCCTTCCACCTGGTTCACTCGCCTGTCTCACGACGATTTCCCACGACGGAGAGCCTTTAACGCTATGCATCGCGTCGCCTGAGCTATGTCTCGTGCAAATGGGATGCCTCACGAACAGACTTGAGCTCACGGAACTGGCGTTCGAGCTCTGTGGCGATTACGCCATACGCCCCAACAGCGGCAACGAAACGGAAGCAGTCCAGCGAGCTCACGTTACGACGGCACAGCAAGTACGCGCATTCGTCGAGCAAGCGGATGGCATACGCGGCATACGCCGCGCCCGGTATGCGGCCGAATTCGTTTTCGACGGTTCCCGGTCGCCACGCGAATCTCAAATCGCGATCGAAATGACCCTTTCGCACAGGCTGGGAGGATACGGAATGCCACGTCCCAAGCTTAACGAATCCCTCACTCCAGCGGGCCCGGCGCGCCGCGCCGCGGGAAGCAAAACGATTATCCCCGACTTCTACTGGCCCGATGCCAAAGTAGTGCTCGAGTACGACAGCAACGCCTTTCACTCCGAACAGCGCGAACGGGAACACGACCTAGGCAAGCGCAATGCATATGAGATGATGGGGCTGCACGTGCCATCCCTGTCGCACCGCCAATTCGTCGACCAACTGCAATTTACCTGCATCATGGACGAGCTGGGCAAAAAGCTCGGATTCGAAACGCGTCGCCTGACCAACGTCCAACAACGGAAGCGTAACCAACTTCACGGCTTCCTAACCCATGGCGACCGCCTCCCGCGTCGATAGGGACAGGCCAAGCACCCCACACGCCCCCTCCACCAAGTTCCTTTTTCAGAAAAGGCACGCCCTCGCAGCCCATCAACACGAAAGAAAGCAGCGTGAATCAACGCGACCAGGCATTTCTCAATGTGATTGCCGCTGCATCATTGCCTTTTTCAGAAAAGGCAATCGCCGCTGGAAAATGATGTCGCCCTAAAAATGCCTGCGCTGGCGGGCGGAGGTATCGCCTGCCAGCGCAGATAGCTGTAACGGAGGAGCCCGACCTGGGCCTTGATCGCGCTCCCCCGCTCTATCCATGACCCGCGCCCCACATGAGGAACGCGCGCCTTAGATAACGAGGTTACGCAACCAGGCCCTGGGCGGCGCCAGTTGAGTACGCCGCCTGGAGAGCATCCTGGTTGATGACAGCTGCGAGAGAGCTTGCGCCCGTCTCGAGCTGACAAATCGCTGCCGCAAGCCCATCAGAGCCTACCGCAGATAATACGGCATCATCCTCCAACGCTTGGGGTGGGTACCCCCCAGCGGAATCCGGATCGCTACTCAAGGCAACGAGGCCAAAGCCAGAGGCATCGCCGATTCCGTTTTCGACCAAAACGGAATCGCCCGCATTGGCATCCGAAAGAGCCATCTCGTTGGTGCCATCAGCCGCGCTGATAACAGCGGCGGCATCAGAAGCCACACCCAGCAACGCGATAGAAGCATCATCGCTTGCGGTGGCCATCTGACCAATCGCAGATGCGGAAGCACCTGCAGCGGCATCGGCACCCATCGAAGAATCAGTCGTGGCTTCGCTGAGCAACGCAAGCATAGTAGCCGTTTCGTCCTGAGCCGGCTCGGACGCGAGGGTTAGGGGCTCAACCGCAACCGCCGCAACATCCTGATCGGACAACGCAGCGAGCGCGGTGCCCCCTCCCCCGCTATCGTCGGATAGAGCCGCCAGGGCAGTAGCGCCCGAACCCGTACTCAACGCCGCAAGCGGAGTTGCAGAGCCGGAGGAATACGTGTACAGGGCACCAGTCGAGTTATCCGTCCAGCACGAATAAATGGAAAGGACATAGGTGCGATCGTCAGTCTTACCGAGGGCGGTGAGCAGATCCGCATAGGAAACAGTAGAGGTGATCTGCAAACCCGTTCCGTTGGGTCCAGTAAACCAACCAACAAACGTATGCCCCGCAAACGAAGGAACGCGATTCTTGTAAATTGTCGAGCCCTTTGCAGTCCACGCACAAGTACTGTTGGCGTAGCTCGTCGCCCCCGTAGGGGTGACATACTTAATGGTGTAAGCCGATGTAGACCAATTTGTATAAACGGTCGCCGTAAGCTGTTCGCGTTCGTACGTCACAGGATTACGCGTTTGGGTGTCATTGTATTTAAGCAGCTCGCCCGCAGTCATGGCATTAGTAACTGTCGTAGCGCCCAAAATAGCAGATTTATCAAGCCAAGGCTTTGTGGCGTTGAGATAATAGCCCTGCTTTGAAGGATTCTTACCTGTGAGGATATTCGCAACATTCCACGCAACGGTCTTCGTCGGATACGCCGTACCGCCCTTAGTATCATACGTAATGACGACCTTAAGCCAAGCCCAATTCGCATATACGATTCCGTGACCAGTAAGCGGATCAATGGTCGTCAGATTGGCAAACGTATGAGTAGGCTGAAGCGTAGCACCAAGCGTGGCGTTGGTAAGCTTCCATTTACTCAGCTCGTGACCAAGGAACGTAATGGGATTACCATCGGCGGTTTCAGACGCAGGCAAATCACGCGGATCATTAACCACAAACCCCGGCATCGAACTGCTAGCGGGATACGTATACAACTGATCCAAATTCGTATCGGTAACGAGTACCGTGCGCTCGAACAACTTACGCGGAATGCATTTTGTAATGGCCAAATTCTCAATCTGGTCCGTCGTATATGTACCACCAATAATGCCATTCTTTTGCGCATTGGTAAGACCCAATCTAGGGTCGCTGGGATTGCTATACAGCAACGCCAGAGTATCAGCAACAGCCTTATCGTCCGCGCCCCAATACTCGACAACCCTCTTGGAAGGCTCCCAAATGGCGTACAGATAATTCGCCGCCGGGTTTGTATCCGTCTCCTTCAGCTTCCACTTTTCCCACGGAATGTTATCCGGATCGTCGGCGGAACGATACGGGAACATTACGTCGGCAGGGTCGCACAAGGGATTGGGGTCCCAACCCTTGAAATCGTAATTCTCCCTCGTGAACTTGTTATCGCTCACGGCAACTTCCTCGTCGGTCACGCCCCAGGTATCGGGGGTCGTGCCGTAGTTGGTCATGTCGCCATTGCCACCCGGGAACACGAAGTTCGGGTTGATGGTCGGGTAGATATTCGCAAAGTACGTAATCTTCTGCGGCAGAGGCTGCCAGATCGCGTACAAACGCAGGCTGGAAGGCGGCATGATGAACGTCGCGAATGTGTACTCGGGGCTCGTGTAACTGCTCTTCGCGGGGTTATTCAGGTCGGTAGACCAACCCATGAGCTGATAGCCATAGCGAATGATATCGGCCGTGTTGTACGGCGTCACCGTGTCGTCTACGCGAATCGCACCGGGGTTACCCTGGGTCGGCGTGATGATCGGGTCGACAAACGTAGGCGCCGCTTCCGCAATGCTGCTATCCCAGGTGCCCTTCACGGGCTCCCAGATGATCTGCACATAATTCGCGGAGTAGTACAGGTACAGCACCAGCGTGCTGGCGAAGGTATCGTTATCCACGGCATCCAGCTTGCCTTCAGATACGTGGCCATTTGCCGCATTCTCGGTTGCCGTAAGCGTGGGATTATACGTATAACCGCTGTCGATAATATCCTGACGCAGGTAATCCACGCCATCGTAGTACACGCCAGCCTCGCCCGTCTCGATGGTCACGACATACTCGAAGCCATTCGGATTGGCCGTATTCTCCTTCCAGTGGTGCACCTCGAACTCGATGCCGGTACGTGCCTGGGCGAACAGGAACAGCTCCAGGCCGCCATCGGCGGTGATCACGCCGCTACGCACTTCCTTGTACTTCGGCGTGGTCTCGCCCTCCTCGGTGTACGTGTAGCTGGGATAGTAGAAGTACCCCGGCAGGTTGATGTACGTGGTGCCGTCGATCGTAACCGTATCGTCCACGTCGCCCGTGAGCACATCGGTGCGCAGGATCATCGGATCGCCGCCCGTGGGCGTGCCATCGGCACCCGGGCCACCGTTGTGCACCAGGCCATCGGCGCCCACGCGGTACGTGTACACCGTGTAATTCACCACGTTAGCCTGATAGTACAGGTACAGCACCGTGGAGCCATCGGGCTCAATATTAGCCTGCCAATTAGTGCCAAACTTCGCATTGAAGACGTACGCGGAATCGAACGTGTAGCCATTGAACGTCTTGGCAACGGCCGTGGCCAAGGTGTCGCTCGTGCCCTGCAGATTCTCGGTGGCCATGATGCGCTTCGGAGAATCCAGCTCGCCATTGCTCTTCACGCGCACGTGGTACACCACGTACTTCGTGTCGTCGCGCGGAATCCACACGGCATAGACCACGTTGTCGTTGTTATCCAGCAGCAACGTCCAATTACTGCCCACGGCCACGTCGCTCGTGCCCGCATCGGCCAGGGCCTTGGTCGTTGCCCAGCCGCCGAAGTTGTAGCCCACGCGCGAAAGCAAGCCCGTGGGGTCGGCAACCTTCACGGTGCCGCCATACACGCCGTAGGTATCGGGCACGCTACCCTGGGCCTTCTTGGAATTGTTGTCGTATGCCAGGCGACGCACCGAAGGCGTCCAATGCGCGTACAGGACGGTATTGCCCGCCGGCATATTCCACGTGGTAATCGTGGGAAGCAGCTCGATGGCGCCCGTCGGGTCGTTTACCGACCAACCCAGGAAGTCGTAGCCAATCTGCGTGGGGATGGGAATGGTCACCACATCACCCGTGGCGTACGAAGTGGGCCCGATTACCGAGGTGCCATCGGCGAACTGACCGGTGGTGCCGTCGATGGTCAGGTTATACGCAAGCACCATGTAGTAGATCTTCAGCACCATGGAACCATCGGCTGCAATAACAGCGTCGGTAGCGCCATAACGCGCCAGCGTATCGGACGGGCTGTATACGAAGCCGTCGAAGGTAACCAGCTCGTTGGCAGCGTACACCGTGGTGTTCGTTTCGCCGTAGCGTTCCACGGTAAGCGCCTTGTACGGCGAGGAGCCATCGGTATGCAGCTGCCAATGCTCCACCTTGTACGGCGTGGTGCTCTTGGCCACGTAGTAGATGTAGTAAATGTCGTTCGGGTCGCCCAGGCCCGTAATGGCCTGCGACGACAGGTACGCGTTGTAGGTGACGCCACCCACCGTGGTACCCGCGAAGCTCGGGTCGAGCTCGTAGCCCAGCAGACGCGAATCGGTAGGCCTATGCAGGCCCGCCGCCACCACGTCGAGGGTCATGCCCACCTGGCCATCATGATACGTGGTCTCATCGATAAGCTCGATGTTCGTGTACGTAGAATCGGTGCGGTAGATCCTGACCTTGTAATCGATACCCATGAGGGCCTTGTAGTACAGCAGCATAACCGACGTGCCATCGCCGGCGACCTCGATGCGGATGACGCTGTCGCCATAGCCAGCCTCGGCCGTGGAGTAGCTCCACGTGCTGTCCCAAATGTAGCCCGTGAGCGTCTGGGCCACGTCGACGCCGTGAATGACCTTGCCCGCCTCGGCCGTACGCGTCTCGTCGGTCTCGCTGATGAACATGGTACCCACGTTGTTCAGGAAGACATGACGCACCGTGTAGGAAACGGTATCGGGCTTGTAGTAGATATGCAGGATAGTGGTTCCGTCGCCATTCAGGTTCGCGGTAGTCACGTTGCCCGCGTTAGTGCTGTCGAACGTCCAGCCCACCGGCGGGTTGATCAGGCCAAGTGCGGTAGCATCGAGCGTGGTGTCGGTGGTGCCGTATCGCTTCACTTTGCTCACCGTCTCGCCGTCGGAATTCACGTAATGGTACGCCACCGTGTACATGGTGTCGCTGCGTGCGCGCCACGTGGCCGTCATGGTACCCACCTGCGAGGTCATGCCTGGCATGGGCATAGTCGTACCGGGCGCGTACGTTACGCCGTTCTGGTCGAACGTCCAACTTACCAGCACGTAGCCGGGGCGATACACCTGGCCTTCCTCATCGCCCTGCGTGGGAAGCGTAATGGAGACGCCAGCCTCGTACTGGTCGACGCGCGTCACGCCGGAGTAGGACCAACCGGCATCGGTTGCCACCAGATCGTAGATGATGGTCTGAGGCTGAGCCACGTAGTACATGACGAGCGCCGTGGTGCCCTTGCGGTTCACAATGGCCGAAGGCGCGGCATCGGAAGCGTAGCCGGGCGTGTAGACGTAGCCGACGTACTCGGAAGACAGGTCGGTGGCATACACGCGCACGCCCGTGGTGGCGGTATGCTCTTCCTTCACCTCGAAGAGCAGCTTGCCCTTGGAAGTTACGCGACGCTGATACACCACGTACTTCGTGTTCGTATTGGGCTGCCAAATGGCGTACAACGTGGTATCGCTATATGGCATGGTGTACGCAGAACCCGGGGCATATACCCACGTAAGGTCGCCCTCGGGGGGTTGCACGTCGCTCCAGCCAATGAGCGTGTAGCCAGCGTACGTTACCTCGGCTGCCGAAGGCAGCGTGGTAGTCTTGCCCGAAGTAACGGAACGCGGGTTCGCGCCACCGAACGACGGCATCTCGGCCGCGGTCATGGCCGGGGGCAGGTTGCCCGCCAGATCGAACGTAAGCTGCGTGTCGTATTCCATATAGTACAGACGCAGCACCGTGGTGCCCATGGGGCTAACCTCATCTTCAATCTTCACGAGTTCGATGCCCGCAGGCTGATACGTGGTAAGCATGTAGTAGCCGTTGAACGAACGCGTCCAACGCTTGGTTACGGCATTCACCGTGGCGCCCGTGGTCTGGTACGGATGCGTATCGGTGGCAGCCAGCGTAATAGTGCCATCCGAAGCAACCAGATAGTGTTCCACCATGACGCTGATGTTATCGCTCGGCTGGAACACGTAGTAGTACGTGGCAGACTTATAGGCCCCGTTCACGCGCTCGGGCACCAGCGACATGCCGGCCAGCTGGCGATAGCTGACGCCACCCATCGTATACGTCATGGTGACCTTGTTGCCATCCTCGTCCACCCAATAGCCGTACGTATAGCCGGTGGCAGGCGTAACGGTAGCGCCCAGAGGCGTACCGGAAATGGGATACAAGCTCTCGGCCGACATGGTACCGGGCGAGCCGCCGCCATTCAGTTGCACGGTACCGCGCGCCGGGTCGGCCACGATATACGTAATGGTAATCTGCGGTGCTTCCTGGAAGACCGCATAATAGATAGACGGATTGGGCCACGCATTAGGAGCCGCAGGCGTAGGAGGCACGAACTTGTAGCCCTGGTACGTATACGTAACGCCGCTCACCGTACGCGTGAACGTAGTGGGGGTCGAATCGCTGGCCATGGTAGCGCCCGTAGAATCAACCCACTTCACGAACTCATAGCCATTGTAGGGAACAGCGTATGAACCCTTGGCCGCGCCACCCACGCCGGCAACAACTTCGCTTTCGCGATAGACGAAGCCGCCAGGATTGGACATACCGGACATATCAACCGCGTACTCAATCGTAGACGGATACGCGGGGACCCAGTGAATGTAGATAACCTTATCCAGGCCACCCACCGTATAGGGCGAACCGGGAATGTACACCACGTCGCCATTGGGCGTATCGGAATAGCCATCCATGACCCAACCGTCGCTACGCGTTGCGTAGTCGAACATCGGCAGGCGCGAGCAGTAGCCCGGCGCATAGCTACCCGTCTGATCGAAGTAATTCGTCGGAGAACTCATCGAACTATACTTCGTCGTATCCAACGTGATCGTAATGCTCGCCGGATCGGGGTTGTTCTCGTTGATGGTGAACACATGACGAATGGGCGTCCACAGCGCCACAAACTCGTAGTTCGCGTCCACCGTCGTGGGGAATGCCTCGTTCAGAATCAAATCGGTGCCCAGGGCAAACATGGTGGCATTCACGCCGGCATCAAACAGCATCGTGTTCGCATACACGCCGGAAGTGTAGTCAAATGCCAAAATGAGCTGATTCCACGTCGCCAGGTTCACGTTCGTATGCATAATCGGATCGGGCGTAACCGTGGCATAGCCACCACTCACCGTCACCAGGTGCTTACGCCAGGCCCAGCCAGCGAACACGTAGCCTTCCTTGCCCTGCGGCGCAAACGTGGAAATGGGTGCAAAGCCAGCAACACTGCTATCAACGGCGCCGTTATAGTAGCCACGCGTAGTAATGGGCGTGTTCAGGGGAATGTCCTGAATGAGCGTCTGATCGTCCACACCCTGCGTGAAGGTGCCACCCGAGCCCGTCATGTAAGCCATGACGCGCGGTTCCACGAAGACGGCGGTGAACGTGGTATCGCCCATGATCTGGATGGTGGAAGGCGACATGGTGTAACCAGTCTCGATGGAACCGTCATCCTTCGTCATCGTGTAGTTCCAGCCCATGTTGATCCAGTTGTTGTGATCGAGCAGGCGAATCTGGATATCCTTCACGCGCGGCGTGTACGTACCCATCTCAACGCCATTACGATACGCATAGCTTCCCGAAGGCACCAACGTGGGATACGTGGTGGCATCATCGTACAGGTCGCCCTTCGCGGCATCCGCGGTGTCGATGTTGAAACGCACCGTATAGCCCTTGGCCTCCCAGAAGCCAATGATGATCACGTTGTCGTCGGGCATCCAGAAGTCGTACGGATACGCCACCGTGGTGTTGAAAGCGCCCAATTCTAGGTTGTTAGCCCAAATGGGAATCGGGTTGCCTGCGCCGTTGTACACCAGGTAGCCACCCGCGCCATCGGTATTCAGGAATTCCAAACCCGTCATGATGTTAGTGGGCTGACCGCGGTCAACCTTCGTCGTGGTGCTGAAGTTGTAATTCTTCCACAGCTCGGCGTAATCCACGCCAATCAGGTCGGTTGCCTTGTACGCCACCCAACCGCTGAACTGATAGCCATTCACGCCAACGGTATCCGCGGTATCGTCGAAGATGACCGAGCTATTACGATACAGGCCGCGCGGCTGGTTGGTGGGTGCGATGGGCGAATCGGTGGGCACGATGCCCTGACCGTTCAGCACATAGCGATACGTGAGCGTAAAGCAGCCGATATCGTAGTACAGCTTGATCTTCGCCAGGCCATCCGCCGTAACCGTGATGGTGGTGGTGGAAATATCGGGCCTGTACAGGTGATGCGAGACCTCGGCCAGGTCGATGCGCGTCACGCCATCGGTGTCGAACGGCTTGATCAGGTCGCTGTCGTCGGCCACGGTAATCACGTCGCCCGTAAGCGCATCGTAACTAGCCGTGTAGGCCTCGTTGATGAAGTACTCGCCCGAGCCATCCTGCAGCCAGTATTCCACCACGTAATGCGTGGCAGATTCGCTGAACCTGGCAATGTAGACGATGTCGTGGTAGATGCCGTCGGAGGCGCGCCCGGGCACGAACTCGTAGTAGCCGTACTCGGTATTGAGCGTGCCCATGCCGTAGTAGTTACCCTCGCCATCGTAGAAGCCCAGGAAGTCGTACCCATCGCGGATGTACAAATACGTACCCATGGCCGTACCCGTGGCGGGAGCGACCTTCTCGTACGTACGGGTGAGCCAACCGGCATCGGCCACGTCAACCGAATACGTAATGGTAATGTCGTCATCTTCCGTGAACACGGCGATGTACGTAGCGTCATGATACGCGCCATCGGTGCCACGGTCGGGAATGAACGTACGATTGGTGCACACGATATTGCCCGACTCGTCGGCCCAATGCAGGAAGTGATAGCCAATCTGAGAGTACGCGGTAATGGCGCGTGGGCCAGGCTCACTTACCGGCGTAAGCGGGTTGCCCTCGTCGTCGTACAGGACGTTGCCATCCTTGTCGATCAGGTAGCCGTCGTCGTTCACGCGCTGCTTCAGCGGGTCGACCATGTAGCCCGTACCAGCCCATACCGTCTGGTAGGCATAACCGTCGCCCCAGTTCAAGCCCTGATCATCTTCGTCATCGGCCAGCGAGCCATCGGAGTTGTTCCAATTGACCCACCAATTCGAAGTGGTGTACTTGATGGTGGCCTGCTGCTGTTCCCACATGGCATACAACGTGGTAATGGCCGCCGGAATGGGGTATACGGTATTCGGCTCGTACGTGGTACCCAGGCCATCGGGGTCGGTGTTCCACGACTTCAGCACGTAACCAGGACGCAGCACGTCGGTCTTGGAGGGCGTCACGAACGGCGAGTACGCCACGCCCTTCACGGGAGCAAGCTTCTCCTCGCGCGTGCCATCGCTGTTGTGGATAATCACGCCCGCACCCTCATTCGGGTCGAAGTACACCGTGTAGCTGCCGCGAATCCACAGCGCCGTAACGGTAATGTCGTACTGGGGAATAAGGCCATCGGTAATGGGCTTGGTGGTATACGTGCCACCGAAGAATTCTTCCAGCTTCTTACCGTCGATCTTGGACACATACGGATAGTAGGGATAGATGGTGGCGCCATAGCCGCCGTCAACCTTCCAACCGGCGAACACATAGCCCTCGTCGCCAATGGGCAGGTAGCGGTTCAGGTTGCTCGTACCATCCGAGAGGAACTCGTTCCAATCGTACAGGTTCGGGTAGCTCAGCAGATAGCGCGCACGATTCTCACCCGTTATCGTGGGCTCATCGTTGTCGGGATCCAGGTCGCGCTCGCAGATGATGTCGTAATCAGGCATGCCATAACCCATTTCGGGAATGTGTGTGCCCGCGCGCAGGTTGTCAAAGTACGTGCCCGCCATGCCCTCGAATAGGCCATGCTCGCCGTTCTTGAACGTTACGGAGTACAGGCGCTCCCACTTCGGACGCACGAAGCCGTTACCCAGCACGCGGACCTCGGTAAGGTCGCACGGCGTGCCCTTATACACGGGACCAGAAAGCTCATGACCCTCCAGGTCGTAGAACTTGCCACCTATGACGTTCACTGCACCGGTGCCAGTAACCTCGGTACCGTCATCCAGCGTGAACACCCACTCCCAGTTATACAGGCCGTAGTTGTCCTTGGCGTAGCCATAGCCTGGGGTCGTGGTGATCTTGCCATCGCGGTACGACAGCTTGTCGTAGTAGGAAAGCGTGCCATTCCAGGTAAGGTAGCTGGGGTCGTCGGCATTCACCGTACCGCCCGTATACGGGTTGTCAACGGTAACGGTGTAGGTGCGCGGCACCCAGTGCACGTACAGATTCAACGTCCACTCGTCGTCGCCATTATCATCCTGCGAAAGCACCAATGCACCATTCGCGCGCAGCTTGGCGATTTCAGCACCGGAAAGCTGGAACACTTCCTCATCGGCCCACAGACGATCGCTCTGCTGCGTACCCGCAATGTACGACCACGCGTCGAAGCGATATCCGTTCAGCGTGAACAGGTTCGAATCGAGCTTCGTGGGCGACTCAAAGCTGGTTACCTGCGTATAGGTACCGCTGGGGTACCAGCTGGCCGACGTATCGGTGCTGTTGTATACCGTGCCTTCCACCGGGTTCCAATGGAACACGATAGTGGCGTTGGCGGGCGCCCACGTGGCAATGAGCGTGATCACACCGTCACCATCGGCGTCGGGCAGGTCGGCCACGGAAATGCCCGAAAGGTCCCAACCGTAAATCTTATGCTGCGTACCATTCAAGGTCTCTTCCGCAGTGACCACAATCTGGCCGTTCTCGTCCTTCCAGCCGGCGAACACCTGGCCCTTCTTGCCCTTCGGAGCGCCGCTGCCGGAAGACTGGCCCGCAAACTTCGGGGTCTTCGTGCCAGTTGCCATGGACACATGCGGGAAGTACGTCGTGCCATTCTGGGCGGCCTTCTTCTGCGCGTCGGTGGTGCCGGGCGCCGTGGCGGTATCCACGAAGTAGTTCGTGCCATCTTCGTAGCCCTGCTCGTTTGCCAGATAGTTCACGACGTACGCCTGCGCCCACACGGCAGTGAAGAACACAGGACCCGTAATGGTGAAGCTGTAGATGCCATTCGGGGTAAGCGTGCCCGTCTCGTAGTCCAGGCCCAACTTCAGAGCGTCGTCGGTGACCATGCGGTATTCCCAATGATCCAGGCAATAGCCATCGATAGGATTGACGTTCACGTCTCCCCTGGCCAGAGAACGGCCATGATAGATGTAGCTCTTGCCAGAAACGGTGCCCAAGCCCGTGTTGCTGCTCTCGTACACAATAGGAACGTTACTACCAAGCCAGTGCAGGTACACATCAACGGTATGCGGCGAGCCATCGGCCTCCATGGTGGACCACAGGTTGCTGAACGTGGCGCCATTATCGATGAGGCACCACTTATCAACCCAGCTACCAAGTCCGCCACGCTCGGGATCGCTGTGATGAGTCCAATACACATCGGTAAGCGCATGCCAATCGCCAAAGTCGTAGCCCGTATGGATGTATTCGTTCCAGGGCATGGTATACAGCTGGTCGTAGCGCAGACCGGTAAGCTGCGGCATATCGCGCAGGATGCCCGTAGTGGTATCGCGAATGAAGCCCGCGTTGTCCTCGTCCTGGTAACCATAGCCATGGAAGCGAATGTTATACGTGATGGGGCTCCAATGCGCGTAGAACACCACGTCATCATTGCCCATGGTAAACGTGCTCTCGAAGGCGTAATCGGGGTCATCACCCTGCTTGCCCGGCGTGGCATCCCAGCCTACCAGGAGGTAGCCCTTGCGATAGAAGCCCGTGGACTGGTCGTCGCGAGCGCGTGTGACCGTAGCGCCATTGGCGTAATACGCAACGCCAGGCGTGACGAGTTCATTGCCCTCGTCGTCACGCGAACGCACCGTGCCGCCATTCGTGTTGTAGCTCACAGTATGGCCCACGTACTTCCATACAACGTAGAGAATGTACGTCTCGCCCTCGCCCACCAGGTCGGTAACCTTCACGCGGTCGGTAAGCGCAA
Organism: Denitrobacterium sp.; assembly: GCF_056180635.1. Lineage (NCBI taxonomy): Bacteria > Bacillati > Actinomycetota > Coriobacteriia > Eggerthellales > Eggerthellaceae > Denitrobacterium > Denitrobacterium sp. Next base: position 54,453 of record NZ_JAZZJS010000030.1, read on the forward strand.
CGCCATTAACCACCTGCACCACACCAGCTTCGGCTTGCGTGGAATCGTGGTTCCAGCCCGCGAACTCGTAGCCATCACGCGTATAACGACCGTAGGCCGTCTTCAGCGGCGTAGCCACGCCCACCTCAATCTTCTGGTCGGTTAGGCCGATGGAACTAGGATCGGAAAGCGTGCCTCGATCGAAGCGCACCGTCCAGTAGCGCTCGGGCACCACTTCGCGCCAGACCGCGTACAGCGTGATGGTGTCGCCATCCAACAGCGACAGGTTGCGCACGCGCTGGTTGTCCTGGAACTGCACGTTGCCGGCCTTGGCCAGCTCGTAGTCGGTGTTCCAGCCAATGAACACGTAGCCCTCGCGGCGGAAATTGATACCCACCGGGGTGATGCGCTGGTATGCGCCAATGGTGAAGATCTGATCCTGGATGCCCGCGGAATCCAGGTCGTAATCGTAACCGCCATGGAACTGCACGGTATAGTGACCGGAATCCCCGTCGTCGTCGCCACCTTCGGGCTCATCGGGAAGCTCGATTTCCTCCCACACGGCGTACAGCGTAATGGCGTCGTCGCCCGCAGCACCGGTAAGAATGTTCTTCACCAGCTGATAGTCATCGTATTCAACTAGGCCATCAGCAGCGCGGTTCACATCGGAATTCCAACCCAGGAAGCGATAGCCATAGGCGGTGAAGCGACCACCATTAGCCGCAAGGTTCTGTGCCACGTCGTAGGTAAATTCCTGCGTAACGGTATGCGTAGCGCCGTAGCAGTCAAAGTCGACGAGCGTGCCACCATTGAAGGTGACGGTATACGTGTTGGGCGCGAAACGCGCGTACCACGTCTGGCCGTCTTCCCAGTATTCGGTAGCAGCCTTGGTGGGCGCCCACGTAGAATCAGTAGACAGGCAGCCACCCTGCTCAGAAACGTTGCCATTGCGATCGAGCACGTTCGGCTGATACCAACCCAAGAAGTGATAGCCCTCGTTGGCCACGGCCACGGAACCCTTGGGGACGCCCGTGCTGTAGTTGAGCACCTCGTTCGTGGTTTCCACGGTACCGCCCACAGTGGTCACGTTGCCATTGGCGTCGGCCACCTTGTAGTACACGTTCACGTAGTTATCAAGCCAATGCGCGATGAGCGTAATGACGCGCGGCGTGTCGTCGCCGCCAGCCGCCGTGGCAATGTCGGTCGTGGCATCGACGAGCGTGCCGTCGCTCGTGTACCAACCATCAAAGCGATAACCATCGCGCTTGGGGTCAACCGCCGGCACGAAGTTCGTGCTATCCCAGTACAAGCCACCGCGGGGCGCCACATAGGCACCACCCTCGGTGTCGAACTGCACGGCATACACGTACTGCAGGTAGATAGCATACAGCGTAGTGTGCGCAGCGGGCATGATGTACGTAGCACCCGGGCCGTAGAGCGCGTAACCCGTAGGCGACGTACCCCAACCCGTGAAGCGGTAACCAGGACGCGAAACCGTCTTGTATCCAGGTAGCGTAATCTTCGTATCACCCGTCTGATTGGTCATTACGTAGTCATTCGTGCCGGAAGCGCCACTAGGTGCCGCAGACGTCCAACTAGCGGAGCCGTCGGTCGTATTCAAATCGAAGGTGAGGTTCTTGACCGACGTCCATTCGGCCACGTAAATGGTGGTTCCATCCTCCACGAACGGAAGCACGGTACCCCAGGCGTAGAACGTGCCCGAATTGGTGCCGCTCGCGCAACGCCAACCCGCGAACACGAAGCCGTCGTTGGCCGCGGGCCTGTACGACGACGACCCATCGTCTTCCTTCACCATATCGGTGATGCCGTTGTATTCGGGCGTGGCCTGGCCAACGCTCAAGGCCTCGAACTGGGTGCCCCACTTCCTGCCCGTGTTGAAGGCGCCATGCTCACCTGCCGTATATATCACAGCAGGCTCGTACGACCACAGCGCGTAGAACTCGGTAGGACCGAGGATGTTCACACCCTTGTAGGTAATGCCGTTGATCGTGGTATCCACCGGCGAAAGCACCGTGCCGGTAATGGTATTGCCCCATTCGGTGGTGGTCACATAGCGCCAACCCACGAACGTGAAGCCATCGCGCGCTTTCCAATCGACCACGCTGATGTCGGGCTGCTGACCCGTGTAGACCGTCATAGCCGGGTTGGGGCCAACAACGCTACCACGCGTGTAGTCGTCGGAATACCAGGTTACTTCGTTCGCCTTGGGCGTCCATAGCGCATACAAGCGAATGACCGTACCCGCAATGCTCGTAAGGTCGCGCACGACCTCCATATCTTCAAAGACGTAGCCACCGGGGTAACCGTTCACGGTAATGGACGTATTGGCGTTATCCACCGAAAGCGCCCAACCCGCGAAGTCATAACCCTCGCGCTCGAACTGATTCGGGTTCAGCGACTGGTCGTAGCTGAAGGTCATAGGCTGGCGATCCATGTTGCCGCGGAACTCGGGCGTGCCAGGCTCGTATTCGATGACGTACGTACTGGCTGTCCAATGTGCATACAACGGGAACACACGGATGGTGGAACCGGTAAGCAGAGGCACCGTGGGAACCACGTAGGTGGCACCAGGATAATACTTGTTGCCCTGGCCGTATTCGTCGTCGGTCCAGTAATCGAGCACCCAGCCGGGGCGCGTGAACACGTTGGCCGCAGCCACATACGCCGAATCGCCCATGCTATGGTATTCCACGTACGTGCCGGCAATGCCCGAGCTGGTAAGCACGGCGTCACTCGCGTTACCTTCGTAGGTTACGTACACCTCGCCGGCCTTCCACATGGCGTACAGCGTAACCACCGCACCATCGTCGAGCGACAGGTTCTTCAGCACGTCGCCATTATGGTACGTGGTACCCAAGCCATCAGAACGCGTGTTCCAACCCATAAACTCGTAGGCAACGCGCGTGGGCTCGATCACGTCCAGGGTAATGGACTTGCCCACCTTCATGGCAATGGGATCGATGCTGCCGCCGCCACCATTCATGTTGAACTTGATGGTGTAGCTATGAGGCGAAACCACCACGTACCACGTGCTGTTCGATTCGTCCCAAATGTCGTAGACGCCCAGATACGGGTTGTACGTACGCTTGCGCGGCGTAATGGTTTCCTCGAACTTCTTCTGTACCGTGCCACCCGTCTCGTACACCGGGTCGTTGTCCTCGGAAACCGTGGTGATACGGCCCGCGGAATCGGTGTACTGGTACACGATCTGGTAGTCGGTGTCGTACCAGTACAGGAAGTCATAACCCGGGTTCACCGTAAACGACGTACCCGCGGGAATGCCATGTACGGAACGCACCGTTTCGGAATCGAGCGTAAGCGTACCGCCCTCGGGGGCGTCCAGCAAGTCGGGCGTAATGATGTAGTAGTTGATCTGCGTGTACGATTCCACCCACTTGGCGTAGAGCGTCACCACCGTGCCGTCGGCATCGATGGGCTCGCCCGTAAGCAGGTCGATGGGAGCAATGGCCTCGAACAACATGGAGTTGGAAATCTTGGCCGAGGTAGAGCCACCATCCAGATTGGTGTACCAACCCGCAAAGGTATATCCCGTCTTGGCCGGGTCGGGCACGCCATCCAGCAGCTCATTGCTATTCCAATGTAGGCCATCCTTACGGCCGTTGAAGGTGTAGGAGCCATTCGCCGGCCACGCGCCACCCATGTTGTCGAACACCACGGAGTACGTACGCGGCACCCAATGCGCATAGAGCGTGGCGTTGTAGCCGAACATCTTGATGGTGGAACCAGGAGCATACAGCACCTCGACGTCGGGATCTTCCATCCAGCCATCCAAATCGTAGCCATACTTGCGCACGTCGGAAGCCGTGGGCAACGTCACGTCGTCATCGCTGGCGTACGCGCGGGTAATGAGCGCCGTGCTGTTAGTAGCCCAACCACCCATGGCATCGTAGGAAAGCGTCTGCATGCGCGCGCGATACACGGCATAGAACGTCAGATTCTCGGTGATGGTGCCAATGGTCGACCAGATCTCGCCCATATTGCGCAGCTGATAGGTACCGCCACCGGAAAGCGTGACCTCCCAATACTGGAACTCCCAGCCATTCTTCGCACGCGGGTTGCCGTAATTCTTGATGTTGGTTTCGGTAGTATCGAAACCATCGGTGTCCGTCTTGTCGTTATCGTAGAAGTAGTACAACGTAGTCGAAGAACCACCAGGCACGCTCAACCAATACGTCTTGCCCTCGGCCACCACAAACTGGCCGTGATCGCCCGGGTCGAAGATAACCGTATAGGAATCGTACGCCCAGTGCACGTAGAACTTCGTGTCACCTAGAATGGTGAGCGTGGTGGGGTCGGCCAAATAGCCGGTATACACCGTGCCGTCGGCCAACGTCATCTCGTAGGTATAGTACGCAAACGACATGGTCACGATGTTGCCATTCGTATCGGTCATTACCGTAGGCGTAGCCGTAACGGGCTGCGACATCTTGGTGTTATACGTCCAACTACTCTCGATGATGGCCGCATACACCGGGTCGTTGTTGTAGTCGCGCACGGGCAGGCCACCATACATGACCTGCACCTTGTCAGCCGAGGCAACCGCGCCCGTCTGAGAGAGCGAGCCAGCCAGCTTGCCCCAATCGGCATGGTTCAGCGAACCATTGCGCACGGGGTACAGGTAGTGCATCTCGTCGCTAATGAGCTGCACCTTATACGTGGCAACGGTCCATTGCGCGTACAGATGAATCTCGTGGCCCGGGACGTTTGTAAGGTTGTACGTGATAGTGTCGGCATCGGCAAACGAGATAGTGCCCGATCCGTCGGGCTTATCGTTCCAACCGGCGAAGTCGTAACCCACGCGCTTGAACGTATTCGGCGTAAGCGTCTGCGTGAAGTCGTCGTAGGCGATGGGCTGATTCTCCATCACGCCGGCGTAAATGCCCTCCGGAGCGGAATTGTCATGGTAGACGATGTAGTACACCGCCGGGCTCCAACGCGCTTCCAGATACACGGTATCGCCCTCGTCGGTGGCCAGGTTCCACACGTACTGCGCGTTTACCAGCAAGCCATCGCGATACACGGGAACGCCGGCCACCATACGGTAGGCCTTCCAGCCCAGGAAGATGTAGCCGCTCTTCTTGGTACCCTCGGAAACGGCAGGCGTCGAGCTATCGTCGTCGATGGTGGTCAGGCGCTCCTGAATGCCGTATTTGAACGTCTGGTTGGTCATGTTGAAGTAGTCTTCGGTCATGGCACCACCGGTGCTTTCGCCCTCGTACATGTAATGCACTGTGTAGGTATTCGGGGCGAAGCGCGCCACATACACACGACCGTATTCCCACATCTTGTCGCTATCCTTGGTAAGGGTGAGCGTGGGATTAGTGGTCATGATATCGCCGGTCTGCTCGTCAATCCAGCTCACGAAATGGTAGCCGGGGTTCGCCACGGCGGTAACCGGGTCGAATACGCCCGTCACGACGCCCACGGTGAAATCATGTTCGGCAGCTTCATGCGTGCCGGAGCCATCGGTCCAGGTAATGTAGCCGTTGCTATTCTCCGACTTGTATTTATAGGTAACCACGCTCTGTTCCCACTGAGCGTACAGCGTGACCACGCCACCATCCACGGTGGTCAGGTTGCGGAACCAGTCACCCTCGCCGATGCGCACCTCGCTGGGAGCACCCGTGGGGTTAAGCGCCGTATTCCATTCCTTGAACACGTAACCGGGCTTGCTCATGCTGCCCGCGGCAACGGGGGCAAGCGTCCATACGTCATACACGCACAGCAGGTCGTCCATAATGCCCGTACCGCCATTGCCATGGTGGAACTGCACGCGGTAGATGTTCGGCGCGAACACGGCCGTAAACGTGGTGGACTGGTACAACCCATCGGGGCCAATGGCGATGGACATAATATCCGCCGCGGTAAGCGTCGTGTTGTAGAAGCGCGTAGTATTACGCGAATTGATCCAGTACACCAGGTGATAGCCCGTGGAAACGGCACCGGAAACGGAAGACACCGAACCGCTCACGCACGGAACGAGCGTACGAATGAGCTGCTGATTGATCTGATCGGGATCGGTGGACCCATCTACCGAAATAAGGCCCTTGCCTGCGGCTACAAAGTTGATAGACGCATCGCGTTCAATCCAGTTGATCCACAGAACGATGGTATCGGCAACATTATCGCTGCCATTGAAGCGCGCAAGGTCGCCCAGGCGCGTAGTAGTGGTAACCACATGGTCCATGCCCGAATTGTCGGTGAACATGACCTTATAGTCGTTACGATAGCCGTGCTTGGTGGGCCAAATACCATCCCAGCCAAACAGGTTGGTGTCGTTCCAGGCAACGTTGGTGCGGCTGGCCTTCGCAGGCGTTCCGCCCTTCACATCGTACGTAACCGTATAACCCGTCTTCTGCTTCCACGTGGCCACGAGCTTGTAGTAGCGTCCGGTTACGCTCGGGAAGCCATACGAGGTTAGGTCTATGAGCTGACGGCCCGCCTGGTCTGCCATGCGGAACAGGCCGCCGTCGGGCGAGATGACGCCCACCAGGTTACCGTCGGCGTCCTCCAGCTGCCAACCCACGAAGGTGTAGCCCAAACGCGTCCAGGGAATGGCAGGAACGGTAACGTCGGCACCCGACATGTAATCGGGATAGGTAATGTAGTAGCTTGCCACATCACCACCATTCATTACGGCCGTAGTTCCAATAGGCGACGCAACGATGGGGTCAACGGGATCAAGCGTGGAATCGCCGGGGAAGAACTCCACGACGCTCTGCTTTGCCTCAATCCAGATGCCGTAGAGCGTTTCCATGCCGGGCTGGCTCTTCAGCACCTTCGGGTAGCTCTGCCCCACCGTGTATTCGCCCGTGGGCTGCTTGTTCGGGTCTTGAGCATCGGGGATGTACGTGGGGTCGGTCACCCACCAACGCAGCACGTAGCCGTTGCGGTAGAAGTAATTCGAAGCACCCGTGCGTGTATCATAGTCGGTAAGCGGCGATGTGAGGGAGCCATACGTGCCATCGCCGGGAAGAATGAGCGATTCGCCCGCCGGCAGGTACACGTCGTCCATGGTGCCCGTCACGCCCGGGGTGCCTGCCAACGTCTCGAAGTGCACGACCCACACGCCCACGCGCTCCCACTGGCCCGACATATTGGCGCCCACGGAAACGGCCGCGGAGCCATCGTACGTACGCATGAGGCTATCCACGCCACGCACGTACGCCTGGTCGCTCTTGCGGCGCCACATATACAGGCCGGCTTCAGCCAAGGCAGCGCTTGCCACGGGGCTCATACCCACCTTGTAGCTCACGAACACCTGGAAGCCATTGCCGATGCTCGCGTCTTCGTTGCTGTACAGACGCAGCGTGACCTGCGTGGCACCTGCAAACTCCAGCGACAGAATGGAGTTGTCATCCAGGCCGGAAAGCGGCTGGTTGCGATACGTGGTCACGGGACCGCTAATGCCATCGTCGTAGATATAGCGATCGCTATAGAAGGTATACGTCTCGCCGTTGTTGCCCGCTACCACCAGGTAATCGCCCGTACCAAGCGTGCTTCCGCCCGTAAACGTGCCGCTCGTCATCTGTTCGATCTGCTTGTTAAAGTCGAGGACGATAGCCGAAGACCCCGCGGGAGCATTGATTTCCCAGTAGCTCTTGTCGGCAACCGTACCATCCAGGGCACGCGCATAGCCGCCATTCTTCCTACCCCAGAACTGAGTGTGGATGGAATTGGGGGTTACCGCGTTGTTCTGCGGATTAAAGCGCACATCGGGACCAAGGTCCATAAGCTCCAGGCTATCGGTGTAGCGCAGCATGTTGTTCGTGGAAGGCGTGCTGGTAAGCATATCCCACGTACTCATATTCAAGCGCGTCAGGCTACGACAGCCATCGAACATGCTGTCCATGTTGGTTATTCTGCTGGTATCCCAGCCCGCGCAGCCCACGACACTCGAAGACGACACGTAATCGGGATCCAGGTACTTGTCCACCGCCTCGTCGTCGTAATCGGGGTCATAGCCCGTGCCCAGCAGCGTAACCATGCTCTTGTCGTTGCGGAACATGTTCGCAGCACTCGTTGCCTTGCTCGTGTCGATATTCGCCACGTCGGCAATAACCAAGGAGCCCATATCATCGAACCAGCCGTCCAGGTTCAGCGGCTGGATCTTGTTACCCGCCGAGTCGGTCTGCACCTTGATGGCAGTCACATGACCGGCAATGTTGTTGCTCAGGGTACGCCAAGGCACCGTCCAAGTAAGCTTGTCGGCATCACTATCGCCCGTGTTGTGCTCGGTTACCTGGAACGTGGAAGCTCCGTCGTTCAGCCAAATCGTCAGCAAGCCCTCGGCATCCAGCTGCCACCACGCGTAGCTATTGCTGGGGAACGAACCGCTCGTGATGCCCGGCGTCCACACCCACTGGCCGGAATCGATGGCGCTCTTGCCCGCATAGCGTGCAAAGTCGCCCGCGGAATACGCGCGGCCGGTGTTCTGGTTAACCCACTGGCCCGTATCATGCAGGTACGTGTCGTGATTGGGAATCCAGGCCCAGTCGTATTCGGCATTATCGAACGTAACGTAGCCCATGAAGCCATGCGGAGTACCATGATCCCACGTGGTATACAGGCTCAGGTAGATTTCATCGGTTGCATAGGCGCGCGTAGCGCCCGTGATATCGCCACCCCAAATGACGTCCAGAATGGTCTGACGCGTCTTGTCCCACACCACAATGGCGTCGCTGCCATGCAAGAGGCTCTGGATATCGAACTTCAGGGTAACGCGCTGCGCATTCTGCTTGCGGAAATGCCACCAGGAAATGCCACGCATGCTCGTGGTCCACGTAGGCGCGTAATACGTCTTTGCCATGAGAGTACCCGGGTACTGGTTGTACTTGTTCCTGTCGGAATTCATGTACAAGTCATAGCCGCCCGCATTGCCGTTCTTGTTGATCATCGACCCAGATTCCCAATAGCGGGAAATGATGTTCATGTCGCTGTTGGACCAGTCGTCCACGGTGCCCTTGTCGAACACGGTGTGCTCGCCAATCCACATGGTCTTCAGGCTGGTATCGCCACCGAACATCTGGCCCATCTTCAGCACGGAACGCGTATCCCACGTGCTCATATCCAGGTTGTTCAGCTTCTCGTCGTAGAAGAACATCTGCGTGGTGTCTTCCAGGTTGGCGGTGTTCCAACCCACCTTGCTATCGCTTTCCCAGTCGGTGCTCGTCGTACCCATGGTGGTATCAAGCGTATAGGCAGTGCTGTTGGTAGCCGTGCTGCTGGAAATCACCGTAGCCGGCGTGTTGTTCTCGCCCGTGCCGGTAATGCTCGTAAGATGAACGTCGCCGGCAAATGCACGACGCATGCTCTGCGTGTCGGACGTATCGAAACCTGTGGCATCCACCCACAGCAAGCCGCGCGTATGCCAAATGGTATTGAAGTCATAACGACCGTAGTACTGGACGTTCTCCTGGCGGCACTCCGAGAACCAATCCTCCATGCGCAGCGCCTTCAAGCCGTTATACGCCGTAACGGTGATGACTTTGCTACGCAGCGAGTTATTGGCGCTGGTGGCAGAATCGTTCGGGCGGCCCTTCGGCCAGTAGCCAGCCCGGAAGCGGCCATCCCAACCCGAGCCGTCGGAGGCGTAATGGTTGGCGGTGCTCACGTTGTACGAGCCATTCCAGGGAACGTCGGTACCGTATTCGGTAACCACCTTGTTCGTAGCCCACGGCGTGGCGCCCACGGTGAAGTTGCCACCGTGGATGGTAGCGGAATGGTTGTCGTTCCAGAACTGGTTCTCGGCGTACTGGAAGGTATACGTACGGTTGTCGTCGATGGCCCACCAGGCCTCGTCGTTGGAAACGAAGCGGAAGCCCACGCGATCCGTCCACACGTACTTGCCCACCATGGCGCTGTTCGCGGGGTTGTAGTAGTACGCCAGCTGCTCGCCGGTGTACGGCACATGATTGTCTTCCACCCAGGTATTGGTGGTGGGATCGAGCACGTAATGCACCCAGCTGCCATAGCCAAAACCGCGCAGCTTCGCCCAGTCAGGCGTCATGTAGGCGCTCGTGCTATTGTCGAACACGGTCAGCTTGAAGCCAGAGCCGTAACGCGAATCATCCGTGCATAGGCGCACGTAAATGGTGTCACCCGAAACGATAAGCGGAGCAGTAGAGGTGTAGGCACGCATCGACGTACCACTCAGGGCCGCCTGCAGCACCCAATTCTTGTCGTAAATGTAGACCGTGTCGTTTTCCAAGCTGCTGTTCTGGTCGAACACGATGGCCAGCTGCGTGGCGCCCGTAATGCCCGTGTACCAGTAGCTCTTGCCCGGCAGCCAGCCGTCCAGATACGTGCCATACGTACCCTTGTCAGTGTTGCCGTCGTTCCACTCGGCCGTCTGAATAACGCGCTGCGTAGCGTAGCCGCTATCGCCTACGAACTTGAAGCCATCGCCCAAGATGATGGTGGTCAGGTTCCATGCGCGATGCAGCATGTCCGACATGGTCGTGCAACCAGTGGTGTTCCACCACGTGAAGTCCAGGTAGGAAAGGGCGGAAGCGTTCTCGAACATGCTCGCCATGTTCGTCACCTGGCTGGAGCCGGAACCCAGCACGGGCCAGCACACGAAGGTGGCAAGGGAGCTATGGTTCTGGAACATGCCGCTTACATCGGTGCAGCCGGTCACGGTCATGGCCGGCGAGGAAACCGTAATGGTCTGATTCACGTAATCTAGGTCGGTGGTAGGCGGCGTGGTCGCGGTACCACCCTTGGTATTGGTGCCGTACGTACCGTTGGCGTAGACGCCATAGAACTGATTCAGATGGGGCGTGTACTTGAACAGCTGCGCGAAATCGGTGGCATTGGTAACCGTCATGCCCGCACCCACGAACTTCACCAGGCCATACGTGAGCTTGTCCGCGGCCGTGCCGAACATGCCCTCGATGCTGCTATACGGCACGTTCATGGTATTGCCCCAGAACGTGAGCGAGCCCTTCTGCGTAGTGGAGCCATTGCTCGTGTAGTTGCCACAATTGTTGAACATGCCCGCCAACCTGGCGCCGGAATCAATGATGATACCCGTGGCGTCAAAGTCCAGGTTGGAGTAGCAGTTGGTGAACATCTCGGACATATCGGCATCGGAGCAAATGCGCATGCCCTCGGCGCGATACACGAAGCTGCCCGCGCAACCGCCAAACATGTTCTGCACGGTATCCCAGCCCGTTGCGCTCGTTTCGCTTACCGTGAAGCCCTTCGCGTTGAAGGTCTCCATGCCGTAGCAGCCCTCGAACATGTAACCCAAGTCGATGGTATGCGATGCCAGGAAGCCATCCCAGTTGAAGATAAACTGACCGCCACAGTTGCGGAACCAGTCTTTCAGGCTGGCACGCGCATTGATGTAGAAGCCCCTGGCATTGAACACCGTAAGGCCCGTGCAATGCTGGCCATTGGTGGCGGGGTCCCAGAACATATCGGCCAGGTGCGTAGAATTATGAATCTTCATACCGTCGCCGTTGAAAACGAAACCGCCCTTGGTCAGGTTGATACCGCAGAACATACCGATAACCGTAGCCGCAGGCGCCACGATCTCGAAGCCGGCACCATTGAATTCCTCAAGCCCATGGCAGCGCGCGAACATGTAATTCAGATTCGTGGCCACCGGCAGGTACCAATTCGTGAAGTCGGGCAAGTGCAGCTTCGGGCAGTCGGCGAACATGTACGCCAGCGTGGTTGCGCTGTCGAATTCCCAGCTTGAACCCGTTACGCTACCCGGGTTGGCCGCACCAGCCGTAAGACCATCCACGTACACCAGCTCGGGGCAATTCTGGAACATGTAGGAAAGGTCAACGACCTTATCCGTCTGCCAACCGTGCAGGTCCACGCTGGGCAGCACCAGGCAATTCTGGAACATGAACGACACGTCGGTGAGTTTGGAAACGTCCCAATTGTAGATGTTAGTAATCGTGGTAAGCGTGTAGCAGTTCTGGAACATCTCATGCATGGACGTCACGTTGCCCGTGTCCATGTTCACGCCGTCCATTGCCTTCAGGCCGCGTGCGTTCTGGAACATACCGTCCATGCTCGTCACGTCGGCAATGTCGAAGTTGATGCCATGGAACGTCTGCAAGCCCTGACTGTAGTTCAAGCCATCCATGTCATAGGCGTTCTGGAACATCTCAATCAACGTGCAGCCATTGTCGATCACCATGTCCTCGCCCTCGAACACCCAACCAGTGCCCGCATAGGCGATGTCGCCGCCGCCGTTATAGAGGCCCGAGCAATTCTGGAACATGTTCGACACGGTTACGCCCGTACCATCGATGAGCATATCCTTGCCCACGAAGTAATCCAGGCCCGTGGCATCGTTGAACATGTTCTCCAAGCGCGTAGAGCCCTTGATGATCATGTCCTTACCCACAAACGTACGCATGGCATCGGTGGCGTTGAACATGTAGGCCACCGTAGCCACGGCCGAGGTATCGCCATTCTGACCGTTGATGGTAACGCCCTGCCCCAGGAAGCGCGGCAGCGCACGAGCGCCGCTGAACATGTAATTCATATTCTGGATCTTGTCGAAGTTGAGCACCGTAACTACCGCGGGGTCGGTGAAGGCGTCGATGTAGGAAAGCACCGTGGTATCGCGGAACATGTTTTCCGCATTCAGCAGCTCGGTCACATTCCAGTTGTAGATTTGATCGACCGTAGTGAGCTTATGCGCGCGGTAGAACAGATTGTTCATGTATTTGATAGCGGTGTCGTAGTCCACCAAACCACGACCATTGAAGGAAACGATGCCCTGCGTGCAGTAATACTTGCCGCTGGCAAACTCGATTTCCGCATCGGACCCCATGAACATGCCGATCATGCTGTCGACGCCCTCGGTGATGTCCATGGTGTTTTCCGCATCGAACGTCCAAGCACCCATCACGTCACGGAACATGTAGTCGAGTGGCGTGTTCTTCACCGTGAAGCCCGCGCCATGGAACGTGAAGGCCGCCGTATTCTTGCGGAACCAATTGGCGGTAACCACGTTCTCAGCGGGAACGGTTACCGTAGCCATGGGCGAAAGCCCCATACTGGTGACCACGGTCTTCGTGCCGCCGTCGATAAGCATGCCGTTGCCGTACACGTCCACCAGGTTATAGGCGTCGTTGAACATATCGGCCAACGTAATGTAGCCCTGAATGGTGAAGCCATCACCATAGAACGTCTGAATGCCGCTATGGTTGAACATGTAACGCGTCATGGCGCGCGTGGTGGTGTCGTAGTAGTTACCCGTGATGGTAACGCCCCAGCCCTTCCACTCGGGAAGCGCCCAGGTATCCTGGAACATCGAGCGCATGTCCTTCACGGATTCCAAATCCCACGTAGTGGTGGGAGTGGTAGCGGTGAAGGCGTCGATATACGTCAAAGTACGCGCGTCGTTGAACATGCCATACAGGTACTGCACGGCTTTCATATCCCACAGGCTAATGCCCTCCACACGCAGCAGATCGCGCGCATGGTTGAACATGAAGGTCATGTTGGTAACCTGCGAGGTATCCATACCCAGGCCATTGAAGTAGACCAAACCTTGCGTGGCGCCAATGCTGTCCAGGATTTGGGTGCCATAGTAGCCGCCCATATGCCACGAACGCGTAACACCATCTTCGCGACCGGTGTAATAGTAGCCACCCACATTATGGCCGGTGCCACCACCCTCGATGCTGTAGATGCCATTGAACATGCCATAGAAGCTCGTAACGCCGTTCAAAATCATGGTGCCCTCGGCGTCGAAGCTATAGGCGCCCTTACAGCCCTGGAACATGAATTCCAGCGTGTTATTGCGCACTTCCATGCCGCCACCATGGAAGTAGAACGGCGCGGTGTTGTTGAAGAACATGTCGTACAGCAGCACGCTATTGCCCGGCGTGGTGGCGCCCGTATCGGGGTCGGTGTACAGGCCGCCGTCAATGAGCATGTCTTCGCCCCAGAAATTCTGCAGGCTTGGCGTATCGGTGAACATGTAGATCAGGTCGATGTCGCCATCGATGATCATTTCCTTGCCATAGAAATCGGTCATGCCACTGTTGTTGAACATGTACTTCACGCTGGCGCGGCGCCCATTGCGCGCGGTACCCGTAATGTGCATGCCCTTGCCACGGAAGGTCGTCATAGCCGTAGTGCCCTGGAACATGTAGTCCATATTATTGATGACGGGCAGGGTCCAATTGCTGAAGTCCTGCGTGAGCAAGCTGGAGCAGCCATTGAACATCGATTCGGTGGTGTACAGCTTATCCAGCTGCCAGGTGCCAATGCCCGTCACGTATTCCAGCAGCGTGCAGCCATTGAACATGGCATGCATGTTCTCGATGTTGCTCGTACCACCCGTATACGTGTAGGGATTGCCAGCAGCATCGAAGCCACTGCCAATGCCCCAGTCGGTAAGGTCGAAGTTCACCAAGCTCGAGCAATTCTGGAACATGTACTCGGTGGTCTCCAGGCTGGAAAGGTCCCACTGCTTCATGTCGTACACGTTCACAAGGGAAGTACAACCATTGAACATGCCTTCCATGCTGGTGACCAACGAAGTATTCAAATTAGTGCCATAGAAATGCGTTAGGCGAACACAGCGATTGAACATGTAGCGCATGTTCACCACGCCGGGGCTGGTGATGCTCGCCGTGCTATAGAAAACCAGACCGTCGCAATCCTGGAACCAGTAGCTGAAATCGGTAGGGCCGTTCAGGCGCACGATCATACCCACGCCATCGAAACGGGCAAGCTTGTGGCAATTCGCGAACATGTTCGCCACCGTCGTGCCGCTGGGGCTGTCGATGGTAATACCATCGCCCTCGAAGCGCTCGAGCTCGTAGCAATTCATGAACATCTCGTCCATGACGGTAATGGAATTCAGGTTCCAAATGGTCGTCTGGTAGCCAGCGCCCGCACGAAGCGAAGGCAGAACCGTAAACGCATCGATGGTCTTCAGCTTGTAGTCGTTCTTGAACATGCGGTACGTAGTGGTGACCTTCTCCACATTCCAGCGAGCCAGGCCATCCGCCAACGTCATAACGGGGCAGTTATAGAACATGCCCTCGAAGGTAAGCACGTTCTCGGTATCGAACGCTTCACCATGGAATTCGGTAAGACCCGAGCAATTGTTGAACATGTAGCTCATGTCGTACACGCCCGTGGTAACGATGTTGTCAGCATTGAAAATCGTAAGGCCAGGGCAACCATTAAACATGTATGCCGCGGAGATCTGCGGCACGTCGGTGGCCATGCCCGTCGTGGGCGTGCCAACGGGAAGGCTCGTACCCACCGAACCAGTCAGGCGCAAATCGCCCGCGTTGAAGGTGAAGGGGCCATCGCATCCGCGGAACATATTGGCCAGGTTCGCCTTGCCGGAAATGACCATGCCCTCGCCCTCGAAGCTCACCAGGCTGCTGCAGCCGCTGAACATATCGGCCACATTGTTCAGGCTGCCAGAACCATCGACCACGCCCGTGGTGATGGTAAGGCCCTTGCCATAGAAGTTCGTGATGCTCGAGCAGCCGTAGAACATGCCCTCCATGGTGGTGATGTATTCGAGCGTCATGTTCGCGGAAAGCGTGGGATCGGTGAACGCATCAATGTACGTGAGCAGCGAGCAGTTGCGGAACATGAAGCTCATGTCGCGGCAGCTATCGGCGCTCCAATCGACAATGCCCTGCACCGAAACCAGCTTCGGGCACAGGTCGAACATGCGACTCATGCTGAGTACCCGGTTCACGATGAGGTTGCCGCCATTGAACGTCCTGAATTCGGGGCAGTTGTAGAACATGCCCTCCATGTTGGTACAGCCCGCGCTGTTCACGCCCGCGCTATTGAATGTTTGCAGTCCCAGCGCGCCGCTGAACATGTAGGACAAGTCGCTCGTGGTAAGTGTAAAGCCGGCACCCGAGGCAAAGAAGCCAATGTAGTTGGTGGTGTTCTTGAACATGTACTGCATGCGGGAACCCGTTACCGTGAAGCCATTGCAGCTGAAGTTGTAGAAGGTCGTTTTACCCGATGCCGTAGCGGCAATCATGTAGTCCATGTTGCTGTCGTTGATGGTGATTCCATTGCCGTCGAACTGCCAGCCAGCCGCCGCCGTACAACCATTAAACATGTACTTCATGCTCGTGGCACCGTCGATCTGCATGCCATAGCCCCTAAACATAATCATGGACGTGCAGTCGCTGAACATGTAATCCATGGCGGCATCGTAGAAATGCGTTCCCGCCATATCGAACGTGGTAATGCCCGTGCAGTGGCTGAACATGTAGCGCGCATCGGCATTGGCCTTCATGTCCCATGTGCTAAAGCTGGGGAACGAGGTGAGGCCCGTGCAGCCATAGAACATGCGGTACGTGCTAATCACGTAGTTCACGTTCCATGCCAGGTTGGTAAGGCTCGTAAGGCCCGTGCATGCCTCGAACATGCGCGTCATGCTGGTAACGCTGCTAGTATTCCAGGTGCTACCGTCGAAGGAAGGCAGGTTCGGGCAGTTGAAGAACATATAATCCATGGTGTCCTGCACGCCCGACACATCCCATGCGTTGCTCGTAAACGAGGTGAGGAAATAATCGTTCGCGAACATGTAGCGCGTATCACTTACGCCATTCCAGTCGGTAAGCGCATCGGCGTCCACCTTGAAGGTAGTAATGCCGCAGTGGCCGCTCCAATGTACGTGATCGTAGCTCGAGCGATTCCAGAACGTGTAGTACAGGCAGTGATACAGCGAGTTGCTCCACGCCGTGGACCCATGTGAGATATTCACGGTGTTGTTCTCGTACCACGTACCCGAACCGGTCGCCTGGCTATACGAATAGAACATGTAAGCGGCCGGGCCCTCGAAATGCATGCCCGTGCCATCGAAAGTGAAGCTACCCGTAGTGCCATCGTTCGTACCGCAGAACATCTCGGCCACGTTATTGCCAATCATGGTGAGGCCCTTGCCATTGAAGAGCCAATTCACACTCGTGGTGCGCCAGAACATATGCGCCAGGGAGCGGTTCTTGATGGTCATGCCATTGCCAATGAATTCCTGGAAGTTAGTCAGCACGCCGAACATGCCATCTACACCATAGTTGCCGCTGGGACGCGTGGTGGAACGCGATGCACTGCCATCGATGACCATGCCATCGCCGTAGAACTTCTGCAGGCCACTGCTGCGGAAGAACCACGCCAGCGTGGCGTCGCCGTACAGCTTCAGGCCATAGCCATGGAATTCGGTGAGCGCATACGTGAGGGCAAACATCTCGTCGAGCGTGTGGCAAGATTTCAGATCCCAGTTATCGAATGCCAGGCCCGTGGTGTAGGTAAGGCTCTGGCAGTTGTAGAACATGCGCTCCAGACTCTGCACCTTACTCATGTCCCACGTCTTAATGCCCGTTACCGTGGCAAGCGCCGTGCAGTTCATGAACATCATCTTGGCGTCGCGCACCTGATAGTAATGTGGGTAGTTCCAGTACCAACCGCCGTCGGGCACGTCGTATTCACGCGCATCGTTAATGGCAAAGGTGCCGTTCTTGCCCATCTGAAAGCCCAGGCCATTAAACGATGCGAGAGCCGTGCAGTCCTTGAACATGCAATACGTGGTGGAAGCCCACAGCTCCATGCCGTAGGAATTAAAGCCGCCCAGACTCGTACAGCCGCGGAACATGGAGGCCATGGAAGCAGGAGCCGCCTGAGTGCCGATTTTCAAGCCGGGAGCCACGAAGTTGCTCAGGCTGGAATTCGACACGAACATCTGGGACACGTCGGTTACCTTGCTGGCGTTCCAGTTACTCATGTTCACGTTCACCAAACGCGAGCAATCGCGGAACATACGCGTCATGTTCGTAACGGAAACGGCTTGCATGCCGCTGCCGTCGAAATCCGTCATGTTGTACGCGTTGCGGAACATCTCGAACATGTTGGTAACGCCCGCGGTGTCGCTAGAGGTAAGGATAAACTTGCGCAGGCCCGTAGAGTTGCCGAACATGCGGATCAGGCTACCGGAAAGCGTAACACCCGAACCCTGGAAGATCAGGCTGCCGCCGTCGTTGTTGAACATACCGTAGCGGTTGTAATTGATGTGCTCGTACGTTTCGCCCGTGGTGCAGTTGGAAATGGTCATGCCCGTTGCGTTGAACGTCCAGTTGGCGTTAATACCCGTGAACATATTGCGCAGGTCCACGCCGGAAAGCACCATACCGTATGCCGTGAACAAGTTCATGGACGGGCAGTTCTGGAATGCGTACTGCATGCTGCCGCCTGTTACCTTTAGGTCGGTACCATCAAAATTGGCAAGCGCGGTGCAACCCGTGAACATGTAATTCATATTGCAGTTGTAGAAGCGCATGCCAGTGACCACGATGGTAGCCAAACTCGTGCAGCCAGCGAACATGCGCTGGGCATTGGTGAGCTTGCGCAGATCCCAACTGGTGAGCGCACCCATGCTCGTAAGGCTCGTGCAGCCCTCGAACATAGAGTACGCGCTCGTCACGTTACTCACGTCCCACGCGGAAATGCCCGAAACCGTGGTGAGGTTCGTGGCATCCTTAAACATGTTATCCATGTTGGTAAGCGCCGCCGTGGAAATACCGGAACCCTCGAACGTGGTGATTCCCGTAGCGCCATTGAACATACCGTTCATATTGTTCGGATACCACTTGAAGGTAGATGTGTTCAGGGAAACAAGCGTGCTGTTCTCGAACATGCGCGACATGTTCACCGTGCAGTCGGGAGCACCCAACGTAAAGTTCACGCCCGTGAGCGCAAACGGCGTGGCGGGCGCGCTTTCCGCGAACATGTAGCGCGCGTCGGAAACGCTGCTACCGTCGAAGTTGTCCATGCACACGCTGGAAAGCGCATCGCAATCGTAGAACATGGCATACGTAGTGGTTACGCCCGTAGCGTCGAACGCGCTGAAATCGGCGGAAACCAGGCCGCTGCTGCGGAACATGCCCTGCAGCGAGGTCACCCCGCTCGTGTTCATGGCGCCATTCGCGATGAAGGTGGTAAGGCCATTGGCATTGTAGAACATGCGGTAGAGCGAACCCGCGGCGGTAATGCCATTGAAATTAGCCGTTACCGAGCCGCCGCAGTTGGCAAACATGCTGTCGGTATTGTTGTTCTTGAACGTAAGGCCATCGCCTAGCCAGATGAAGGTGGCATTGGTGCCGTTGAACATATTCGACAGGTTGGCATCGGTAATGGTCATGCCGTCGCCGTTCCACACCAGCAGGCGTGGGCAGTTGGTGAACATGTACGCAGCCGTGCCGCCCTGGAACACGCCGCCATCGCACGCATAGTTCTTCAACTCGGTGCAGTTAGCGTACATGTAGTTCTTATTGCAGTTGTACAGCTTCAAGTCGGGCATGGATACCGATTCGAGCGCATAGCAGTCGGCGAACATGTAACTCGCATTGGTGATCTTCGTGGTATCCCACTGCGAAAACGCCGTAGTAAGCGCGCTGGCGGTAAGCATCTCGCAATGTTCGAACATGTGCGAAACATTGGTGACGTTGCTCGTATTCCAACCCGGATACGTGCCGCCGTCAATGTAGCCCGAACCATTCATGAGCACCAGAGCCGAGCAGAAGTAGAACATGTAGCTCATATCCTGCACCAACGACGTGTCGATGCCGCTCATACCCACATTGGAAAGCGCCATATCCATGTCGAACATATGCGTCATGTTGTTGGCAACCCACGAGCACTTCGCCGAGGCGAAGGTGATCAGGTTGCTCTTGTAGAACATGTACGACAGATTGGCACCACCCGTAGACGTGCTGCCCAGCTTCATACCGCCGGCAAACTCGTCCAATGAGCTATTCCAGTACGTGAGCGCAGTTGTTTCCGCAAACATGTAGCTGGCATCGATGACGTTCGAGGCATCCCAGTTCTTGAAGTTATCAACCTTCAGCAACGTGGTGTAACGGAACATCTCCTTCATGGTGGTAACCTGGGAGACATTCCAATACTGAATGCCCTCAACGGTATCCAAGCGCGTGGAGTTCTTGAAGAAGCCCTCCAAGCTCGTGGCCGCCGACATGTCGAAACCCACGCCATCGAAGTACGAAAGTTCCTCGTAATTGGCAAACCAGAAGGCACACGCATTGCCCAAAGGCTTGATAGCGCCCGTAACGTATACCTTCGCAATGCCAACCCAATCCTCAGCGGCATTGGCATTGCGATACGCGTACCACGGCAGCGCCGAATACGTAGTGCTCACCGTGTCAACGCCATCAATGGAAAGCGTGCCAAACACGCCATCAGTTTGCAGCGTCCAGGTAAGCGCGTTGTTGTCGCCAAACGTACCACTCTTGTAAATGGTGTCGGTCATCGGCTTCAGGCTCGTGGCCTGCGCCGCATTGGCCGCGCTCGCGGCAGTCTGCGCCGCCTCAAGCGCATCAAGAGCAGCATCTTCGCTGCTAGCGTACGTGTCACCTGCAGATTTATCTCCTTGCAAAGGCGTGGCAGATGCAGCGCCTTCGCCAGCCGACTTCGCGGAATACACCGCATAGTACGTTACGTCGGCATTAACCGTAATGGTGTCGCCCGGCTTTACGGACGCCTTCGTGGCGCCCTTTTCCATAGCCCAGCCTTCGAAGGTCTGGCCTTCGAGCGTGGCTACGGGAGCCGTGATCGTTGCGCCCGCAGCAACCTGCTGCGTGGCGCTTCCGGAGAGCGCGCCCGCGCCGGCGTCGAACGTCACCGTAAAGGCGGAGGCGTCGGCAGCGGATGCGCTTTCCCGGGCCGTGCTTTCAGACGCGCCCGCAGCGGAGGTATCGCCCGCGGTCGCGCTGGAAGTCGAGGAGGAAGATGCCGCGGCTTGGGCGCCGGCGGCAGAATCGCTGGAGGAATTCTTGGAGGAAGTCGCGCTCGCGGCGGAGGTATCGCTCGCGGCGGAAGACGTGCCGGAAGACGCAGAAACCTCAGCCACCGCTACCGTGGTGGTTGAGGGAGAAGTTTCGCCTTTGTCTTCCGCGTTGTCGGCATAGGCTGAAACCGGCAACGCCAATGCAATCGCGGCAAGAGCCCCGGCTGCAACCGCCGCCCACCGCACACTACGCGGCGGAGCTGCATGCGCTTGCGCGCACAGCTCCCCCTGCAAATCTTTCGTGCTCATAATCGATACCTCCGATTTACGCACGCGACCCCATAACGGTCCCCAATATGTTTCCGCACGCGCAGGCGCCCAAACCCGCACATGCAGTCGCAGATGCGACCTCGGCATCGCCGCCCTTAGCGACACCGCGGATATTCCGTGTTGCGTTTTAATTGGTAGTGGAATGGGTCCATTCTATATAAAATGGCACTCACAGGCTACCCTTTTAGCGCTAATGATACATCAGCGTTACTATTTCCCACCCAACGCACATCGGAGCCCAAACGCACAAGGCTCCAAGCATTGCGCAGGCTAGACACGCCGAGGAAAGCCGGCGGGTCTGGCCTGGGCAATATCTGCGGGAAAACGGCCCCACTATCCGAAAGCGCGCACGCGCTTCTCCGCAGCCCCCTATCGGGCACCCCAAAGCCCGATTGCCCGCGCACAACGCGCAGGCTGGGCAGACAGGCGGGGAAAAGGGGGCTGCACGTCTCCCCGCCTGTCGAACGCCCTATGCTCAAGACCGGCAAAAACCGCAAAGCCGGTCTTTGGCACCCTGTGATGTACGGGGCCGATACGCAGAGCGCGCATGCACTCGTGCGGGTCCCGCCCCGCCGGGCGAATGAGCCCGGCGGGAGGTTTCGGCCCCGGTTATCAACCATCACCGTCCCAAGGCGCATCCGCCTCAGGCATCGTCATGCGCAGGGGCGCCGCATGCAGCGCTCCGCACCCAGCTGCTACCTCAGGCTCTTCATGCCGTAGTGGTGCACGCTCGGCTGCGCGATAGCCGCTGCACCCATCGAGGCGCTGGTCGCGTAGTCGGCGAACGAATCCTCCTCGGCAACCACCGACTGCGGGGCAACGGGAGCCGTGGCCTCGTATCCGGCGCTAAGCATGGCGCGGAAGCGATCGGTCTCGTCGGCAGCGCGCTTGCCGCCGGCAGCCGCAGCGCTCATGCGATCAGCAATGCGTTCCGCAGCCGCGCTGACGCGATCGGCCAAGCCCGCAGCGGGATTTGCTACGCCAACGGGACGCGCCATGGAATCGGCCGTCATCCGCTTCGCCTGAGCCTTACGCTCGGCCGCGCGCTCGCGCGCATCGCGCAGGACATCCCTACGCTCGCGCACGGCTTCCGCCATGCGGGCAGCGCGCTCCTTCGCGCCCTGGACGACTTCGCCCATGGCCTCCGACGCGCCATCCAGCGGATTGGGCATCGTCTGAGG
The DNA here is from genome assembly GCF_056180635.1 of Denitrobacterium sp. Classification (NCBI taxonomy): domain Bacteria; kingdom Bacillati; phylum Actinomycetota; class Coriobacteriia; order Eggerthellales; family Eggerthellaceae; genus Denitrobacterium; species Denitrobacterium sp. The sequence goes on from NZ_JAZZJS010000030.1 coordinate 76,749, forward strand.
CTTGGCTACCGCTGCGCCCGCTGCGGCCATGGGGGTAGGGGTACCCCCACCCACGGCGAACATGGCTCCCGGCCCCTTCGGGCTGGCCCCGTTGCCAGAGCCGCCCGGAGTGGTGGGGTCATCGTCATCCTCGCGACGACGCTTGGCTGCTGCCAGTGCCATGAGGCCCATGGCCGCCAGCATAGCGATGATGAACGGATAGGTGGTTTCCTCGTCGCCCGTCTTCGGCAGGCTGCCTCCGCGGCCGTAAGTGGTGGTCACGACGGTCGTGGTGGTAGTGGTCTCCTCGCCACCCTTCTTGCCGGTGTACTTGAAGATCGGGGTCAGGGTAGTCTCGCCCCAAATCGGGATCTTCGTGTAATCCGGATCGTAGGTGGTGTAGGTGTGCTTCTCGCCCGTTTCGGGATCGATCCATTCCACAACCCAGCCGGTGGGCTCGTAGCCGTCTTCCGGCGTAACCGTGATCCAGCCTTCAGGGATGTACGTGCCGTACGGCAGCGGATCCGTGCCGCCAATCACCGTGCCACCCGTGGGCGGATTCTCGGTGCTTACTGGGTACTTCTTGGGAGCCCAATGCGCGTACAGGGTGGTTTCGCCCTGCGGCATCGTGACGCCCTCTTCCAGCCAGTAATCCGGCGTGGACGGGTAATCGGCATCGCTCGGGTCATGAGGCTCCTTATCCCAGCCGATGATCTCGAAGCCAGCGGTGGTCAGGACGGAGCCCTTCTCGCCCGTGCCATCCGACAGGTTCACGCTGGAACCCCACGGGGCTACGGTATCAGGCACCGGGCCGTTGTAGACCTTCTGCTTCTCGGTGGTACCCGGCTTCAGCGGCGGGTTCTCATCGTAGTGGATGATGCCGTCTTCGTTCTTCTCGAAGTTCGCCGTGTACACAGCCGTGATATACAGGCTGGAATTCGTGCCAACGCCAGGCAGGATAGCCGCCTCGGTGGAGTACTCCGCGCCATTGGCAATGGTGGTTGCCTGGGTGGTCATGCCGGTGCTCTGGGTAATCATGCCGTCGGGCACCGTACCGCCGTTACTCTCCATGGTCGGGCTCAGCTCCAGCTGCTCGTTGCCCACCGGACGCTGCGGCTGCACGAACTGAACGTCATCGGCAGCATCGTCGGCAAGCGCGTCGGAAATCTCGTAGTTTACGGTCCAGTTCACGAAGTGCCAGCCAGGCAGAGCCACGGCCTGCGCGCCCTCCATGCTATTGCCGGTATACGTGAGCGCGCTCTGCGTGTTGTCGTACTCTTCGCCATCCACCGAGGTGATGAACTCCTCGCGCTGCGTTACGCTCAGGTCGCTGGCGGTCTCGCTCTTGTTGAAGCGAATCATGCCGCCGTAGGAACCGGCACCCGTGCCATCGCTATCGCCATTCACGCGGTAGATGATGTGCGAGCGCTTCTGAGCCCACTGAGCGTACAGGGCGGTGTAACCGCGGTACTCGCCGTTGTTGTCCAGCTTCACCGTAGTCGAGCTGGAAAGCGGGTCTACCTTCACCCAGTTGCCGTCGGCGTCCTTCGCATAGGTTAGATCGCCATACTGGTTGGTGTCGTCGGCGTTGCCCTCGGTGATGCCGTCAACGGTACCGGAACCGTCGGCTGCGGTATTCCAGCCGATGAAGTCGAAGCCGGTACGCTCAGGCGTGACGTAGGTGCCCACCCAACTATCCACGTGATCGATGCTCGTCCAGCTCTGGACCGTCTGGTCGGGAACGGTGGTGGCGCCATTGGTGCCAGGCGTGTAACCGGGGTTCACGCTCGAGGGTACCACTGCGGAGCCCTTGGCCAGGTTCACCGGGTCGTCGGCATTGCCGTTGTATTCGACGATGTAGTTCGTGTTCTCCTTCCAGTAGCGCACGAAGTGCGGCTCGGCGGCAGTGCCGGAGAGCGTTACGCCATCATTGATTCCCAGCGTGCCGTAGCTGCTCGTGGGCGTAATGCCCGTCTTGTAGCCGCTCTCGTCGAACGTATCGCCTGCGTAGGTGTAGCCCGCGAAGCTCGGCAGCGTGGTGGCATATGCCGTGGTGCCTTCCACCATGCGGCGGGTCACCAGGTAGCCGTCGGCTTCAGCCGTAGCGGCATTGTAGCTGTCCACATACGTGGTGCCGTTGTAGTTGAGCAGATGATACTCGTCATAAACGGGAATCAGCTTCAGCCACTTGGCGTATACGTGCACTTCGTTGTTCGCGTCGTCAACCGCCAGGTCACCATAGGTTGCGGTGGTGGCCACGTTGGTGGTCATGGTTCCCGCATTGGTATCCATCAGATTGGACGGGTTGAAGTCGTAGCGATCGAACTGACGCGTGGTTCCGTCGGTCGGCGTATAGGTAGCGTACACCGGCGTATCCCAGGTGACCGTTTCCGTATGGGTGGCCACAGGCGTGGGAGTGTCGGCATCCACGTCGTAGTACACCAGCGTGTAGGTCTTAGGCGTCCAGTGCGCAACCAGGGTGATGCTGCTCGGGTCGGCGTTCGGGTTGTCCGGGTAGGCAATGCCAACCAGGTCCTCATAGGTCATGCCAATGGTGGCATAGACCGGGTCGCCGTTCGCATCAACCGAAAGCGTGCCATCGCCCAGCTTCACCTGCCAGCCATCAAACGTATAGCCAGCCTTGGTGGGAACATCCACCGCGCAGGCATTCTTGCCATCGGCGAACTTGTCGTTCGTCCAGGCCACATTGCTGATGGTCTGGCTGGGCTGGTCATACGTCCAGCCGTAGTTCATCACATACGCGGGCAGGTCGGTACCGTCGGTATCGCCGTCATCGTAAATGACCTGGTAGTCGCTACGCTCCTGCCAACGCGCGTGCAGCGTGAGGACGTTGGGCGTGCTATCCGGCAGGTTCATCTTCTGGAACGTGTAGGTGTTCAGCGCCTCTTCCCAGAACGACGGGTCGTCGTACACCTGATCGTCGGTCATGGTGCTCGGCGTAAGCTGCGTCTGGTAATCCCAGCGCACGAACGTGTAGCCGGGACGCACCGTGCTGGCGCCAGGCAGCAGGTTCGTGTCCGTCAGGGCCAGGACAGCCTTGCGGTTCAGCGGCGTACCGCCATGCGTGTTGTATTCCACGAAGTACGTGCCATAGGCATCCCACTGCGCCGTGAAGGTGGTGGGGCCAAGAATGGCCAGGTCGTCGACCTCGTATACCCAGCCAGTAACCGGCGTGGTGGCAATGGAGCCATCAGCCTGAACCGGCCACATCTCGTAACTCCACGGATACGGAGACTTGGGAACGATTTCCGCCGGGTTGTTGGAAACGGCGTTCACGATGGTCTTGTCGGCCGTGTCGTTGTACTTCACGGTCTGCACGTTCACGTACGGGTTGCTCGTATCGATGTAGCCGCCCGTGGCACTCACGAAGTTGACCTGATACTCGTTGGGCTCGAAGTTGGCCACGTAGGTCACGCCATCCACGAACACGCCGTCAGCGTTATGCGTGGGCGTAATCTTGTTGGTGGTTGCATCCACGGTACCCAGCAGCGTGCTGCCGTCCTTCATGGTCCAGTTCACGAAGTGGTAGCCCGTATTGGCCGTGGGGGTAGACCCCAGCACGTTCGTGGACGTGGAGATGACGGTCTCGCTCGTGGGCAGCACCGAACCGAACAGCGGGTCGTTGGGCTCGTACTTGATAGTTACGGGTACGGGCTCCCACACTGCGATCAGCTTGGCGTTGTGGCCGGGCATCGTAAACGTGCCGCCCGACGGGTAGATATAGCCGCTCTCGTCGCCGTCCAGCTTCCAGCCAGCCAGCTGGTAGCCGTCCTTCTCGGCGGTGGCAGTGGAATTGTTCGGAATGCCCACATGCGTACCCGTTGCGTACTCGCCCGACGGGTCGGTGGAGCCAGTGGCCCAGTTGCCGCCATTGGTATCGAAGATAAGCGTCTGCTTGGTGGGCGTCCACTGCGCCGTGAACGTGACGCTGCTGTTGGTGAACGGCGTGCTCACGTTCGTCTTAGCCGTGCCGGTAATGGTGCCGGTTTCGCCCGTATCCAGGTTCTCCCATACCCATCCGGTGAACAGGTAGCCCTCGATGTGCGCAGGCACGTACATGCCGATGTCGCTCTGCCATACCGTCTCAGCGCCGTACTGGTAGTCGGTGCCGTTTACGCTGAAGGGCGAAGGCACGGCCACGTAACGCGTCGCACCGGAAAGCGTGGAGCTATCGGTGGAGCTGTAGGCCTTCGAAACGTCGGTCCAGTCGCCAACCGTCTCGCCATTCACACCCGTACCGCGCAGGTAGGAAATAATCTGCTTCTGCACCAGCACCGCGGTGAAGGTGAGCGGGCCGGTTACCTGGATGGACTCAGGATCCATGGTGGTACCCGTGACACCCTTATCGGGGCCGTCGGTGTACTCGTACTCCCACATGACCACATAGCGCGTGGGATCGGGGTTCACCACGGAAATCGGGTCGTTGGCGGTGCCGTCGTAGTTGGCGTCGCTCAGACTCGGGTACAGGTCGGTGGGCACGTACTGGATGTAGCTCGTGCCGCTCATGGAGGTACCGTTTACCTGCACTTCGGGCGTGGGGCTAATGGGAGCAGCCACCGAAGGATCGATCTTCACGTCCTTCATGTAGGTGACGGGCTGCTTCTGGCGCGTCCACTTGCCCGTTACCACCACATTGCCCTTGGGCATGGTGAACGAAGTGTGAGCGACGTTCCACGCATCATTGGGCAGGGTGAGCGCCGTGCTCGTGCCAGCCGGGGTGTAATCCACGGTCACGTGGGTGTAATCCCAGCCGTCAAACGTCCAGCCATACACCGTTGCCGGGGTATCGGTGCGCAGGGTATGGGTGCCGCCCGGAGCCACCGACTGAATCGGGTTCGTGATGGTGGGCGCGGGGCTCGGGCATTCGTCCGGATCACTGCTGAACTGGTAGGTTACGGTGAACGGGCTGGTCTCGTAGTAGAGTTTCAACACCGTAGTGCCGTCGCCTGCCACGGTTGCGCTGGCAATGGTGCCGGTAACGCCCGTGTTCAGCATGTAGCCGTCGGCAATGTAGCGATTCACGTCATCGGGGCTGCTGGTGGAATAGGTCACCGTGCTGCCCGTGGTGGCAGTACGCGTTTCGGTCTCGTCGGGCACGCGCGCATAGGTGCCGTCGGGCAGCTGCTTGTAGAACTGCACCGTGTAGTCCACGTCGGCCGCTTCAGTAAGTGCCGTGTAGGTGGCGGTCACCCACCCACCGTTCAGATTGCCAACGCTGGCCATCTGCGACAGGTCGAGCGTCCAGCTGCCGTCAGAATTCTCAGTGAGCACACCATAGGGATTGTTGTCACTGCTGGTGCCAACCGTGTAGGTTTCCTCACTAGCGGCACCCACGACCGTAGCCTTCCAGCCAACGATCTTGTAGCCGGTAAGCGGCATTGCGGTTACGGGGGACAGACCCGCGCCGGTGGCCCCGCCAACCAGCTGGGTAATGCCGCTTACGGCCGTGCCGCTCGCCGCAGCTCCGTCATAGAGCTGGGCGTGCGAGGTGTCATCCACCGCGTAGTTGATGGGCGTGGTGACTTCCTTCCACTTCGCGTAGATGGTCACCGTGCCGCCATCATCGATGGCAGCCTTACCCGCCGTGGCGTCCACGGCCTTCAGAGCCTCGGCCAAATCGCCGTAGCTCAGGGTGGCGCCACTGGTAAGCTTGCTACCCGTCTGGTAGTCGCTCGTGAGCCACCAGCCATCGAAGGTGTAGCCGCTGCGGTCGACGTCGTAGTCGCCCGGAACCAGCGTATAGCCTGCCGCGGTGGCGTTGTCGGTCCACTTCAGAGGCGTTTCGTCGGTACCCAGGAACTGGTTGCCAGCCACCGAGGCGATGGAGCCACCCTTCAGGTCGTACTTCACCGTGTAGTTGCTGTTCTCAATCCACTTGGCGTACAGGTCGTAGCTGGTGGTGGTGTACTTGCCCGTGCCGGAGCCCTTCAGTGCAGCCTGCAGATCGGCCAGCTGCTTCACCGTCCACGTGCTCTTGTTGGCGCTGTAGCCGTAGATGGCAGGATAGTTGAAGGCAACGGTGCCATTGCCCGCGAACCAGCCGTCGAAGGTGTAGCCGTCACGCGTGGGATCCTTGTCGTAGCTGGCGCCGATGTACGTATCGGTGTTCCAATCCAGGCCGGTCTTCTGAATCACATCGCCCAGGGGCGTACTCACGGTGTTCTGCGGGTAGGTATAGCGGCCCGCAGGATCGCTACCGGTGTTCAGGTTGTAGTTGACGGTGTATTCCATCTCCTTGTACACCACGCGCGCTTCCAGCGTACGCGTGCCACTGTACAGGGCACTTGCCAGCGCGCTCTGCACCCTTGCGTCGCTGTACGAAACCACGCCGCTACTAGGCACATAAAGATCGTTGCCGGTATAGGTGCCGGCGCTATCGAACCTGTAGTCGAAGCTGCCATCGGCATTGGTGTCGATGACCCAGCCATCAGGCGTGAAGCCCTCGTACGTGATGAAGCTGGTGCTCGGCGAAGTGATGTCAGTACCTTCAGAAGCCGAAATCTTCTTATCGGCGCGGTTCGCATCGCCCACGGGCTTCGGGTCGGTACCCGGAGCCACCTGGTAGTTCACGCTCCAGCCAGTCTTCGTCCACTTCGCGTACAGATAGACGTAACTCTTTTCCGATTCGGGTTGCGCGTTATATGCAGCATAGTTGTCGTCACTCTCAGCGATCTGCTGGACGGTCTTGTCCCACTTGCCGCTCGTATCGGCGTCTTCAATCTTCACGCCGTTACCGCCCTTGGCGGTGTACCAACCCTCGAAGGTATAGGTACTCGTATCGGTACCTACCGACTTGCTCGGGATGGTGGTGATGGCCGTGGGATTCTCGGTCCATTTGAACCACTGATCGGTGGCATGCACCACATCATTCGTGTCGATGGTAAGGTTCTCATCGTAATCGCCAATGTAACGAACCTTGAACTGGTTTTCGCTCCATACCGCATACAGCGTGACCACAGCAGGACCATTGTAATTCGTCAGCTCACCGTTCGTTCCAGTGTTGTAGCTAACCACGCCAGACGAAGCCGCAAGGTTCGCATCGGGAGCACTCGCATACTCGCTCTTCGACCAACCAAGGAACGTGTAGCCATTAACGGTGTAAACGTTCTTGTTTAGATCTTGGGGGGTACCCCACGTGAAGTCCTGGTCGGGGCAGCTGCCCGAGTAGATGGTGCTACCCGTAGGCAAGTTCGGGTCGAACTTCACCGTGTAGTCGGCCAGCTCGTAGACCTCAATCAGGCGCAGGGGGCGCGCGGGAATGGTATAGCTATTGCCATCATCGCCCGTAGCGCTAGTCAAACCGCTCGTAACATCATAGTTCAACTTCTGTCCCGCAGCGGAAACGGCCGAGGCCAACGTAGTGTTACCCGAAGCAACTATGATTGGATTGCCCTTGGAATCACATACGGGCTTCTTCGTGCTGGGGTCGTATTCCGCCCAACCCTTGAAGGTGTACGTATGTCCGGAAAGCGTCTTGTCTGCGCGGCTACGATAGATATTTTGATCACTCGCATAGGCACCATAGTTAGTAGGCGTGGCATATACCTCGGCACCCATACCCGTGGAATCCAGCAGATTCTCACCATCCTCGTTGTAGAACACAACGTAATAACCTTCGCCTGGAGTGCTGTTGTAGCCCCAGTTCACATACAAAGTTACATCTTCCTTTGCCACCGATTCATCTACCGAAGGCGTGGCTGCGGAATCTTGGACGCTCTTAAACACCGGGTCGGAACCAACGGTCACGGTAATGCCGTTGTTCCACAGGCCCTTGTACGAACCCGTAGCCCCCGAGCCACTGGCGGAGTCGCTCCACTGCAGGAAATCGTAATTTCCACTAGGAGCAGACCAGAAGTCATATAGGTGCTTCCCGTCCGTGTCGTACTGTTCCTCGCCGATACTGTTGTATTTCAAAATATACGGCAAAGTAAGCGTATCGCCGTACTCATACGTGGGCAACGGAGTCTCGTACTGCCACACACCCGCAGCGCTGCTATACGTTGCCGTCTGAGTCGTACACGAACCATCAATTCCGATGTCGCGATCGAGCGTCAAAGTATATTGGCGGTTCTTGTAGATAGCGTACAACGTGATGTTGTCGTTGCTATCAATCAAGGAAGTGAGAGGGGTAAAGGAGCTATTTCCAGCAACCTGAATGTCTCCGGTACCATTATCGTTACTCGCCCACTTGGAGAACTTACGTGCGTAAGGAGGCACCACGATAGACCCGTTCATGCCGGGACTCGGCGTAAACGTATCGTCTTCCATAGATGTTGCGTCACCACTGCCAAACGTGTACGTCTGCACATACGACGTCAAGCCAGCAGGCGACTCTCCATTGCCGGGATTGCCCGAACCGCCATTACACACATACGTGATGGTGATGGTCTTGCCCACCCACTTGGCCTTCAGCGTGGCATCGCTACCAGGCATAGTGAACGTATCATTCGTGGTATCGGTATCGTTGCGGCTATAGATAGTGGTCGCATTAGTAACGGGGTCGGTGTACTCCCAACCACCAAACGTATAGCCATCGGGGATATCACTGGCCTGGACGATAGGCACAGAATCTACCGTGCCCGTAGCCACGTTATTCTTCACCACATCGGGCGTAGTGGAGATGTCGTAATCATACGTCAGCGTATGCACGCTGGCCTTAACTACGGGCCGGAACGTGGTATTACCGCGAACTGCAATAGTACTCGGATCGTTGGTTTCACCCGTAATGGTCTTGGTATCAGCATGCCACGTCTCGCTCGCGGTAGCCAGGCCGCTCATGTTTGCGTCGCCCACCTGGATGACGTAGCTCCACACGCCCTTGCCGCTCTCGGTCTTCTGCTCGTAGCCCGTGACAACGCTCGTAACCTCATAATTGGCAAGAGTGCCCGTCTTTTCAACAGGGTAGCTATTGTAGGCAACGGTCTGCGTAGTAAGGGCACCACCCACCGTGGCATAGCCAGCCACGTCGGGCAGGAACTCAACGGTATAGTTCTTCGGCACAAAGTGCGCACTCAGGGTATCGGTCTTATACGCCTGGACGGTCGTGCTCGTTGCCGGGTCGGTGGTAACCGTAACCTTCTGCGGGATGACGCTCTGGGCGCCCGCTACCAAACCAGAAGCAGTAGACCAGCCATCAGTTTCCAGATTCTTGGAAGGCTCATTCGCACTCGTCCACTTCTCGAACTCGTAGCCATAGTTCGGCAGCGCGTAGGCCCCCGTGGGACTCGTGGGGGCAGTAACCCCATCGTTATGCACCGTTTCAGGATTGCTCACGCTGGCCAGATTCATAGCCACCGTGCCGCGGCCGGAACTCGCAGAATCCACGACATACGTGTACGTAGCATCGTCGGGCTCCCACACGGCCTTCAGCTTCATACCGCCATTCTGCATGGCGATAACTTCAGTGGTAGTGTAGGTCTTCGGAGAAGAGGGCGCACTGCCATTCACCTCAACCAACTCCCAACCAAGCAACTTAAAGCCATCACGTTCGGCAACAGGCTGAGCGCTCAGAGTGTTACCCACGCCATCATGCCAGATAACCTTCGTATCACCCGTTCCACGCGCAAGCGTAGATTTTGTATCCGTCGAAACCATCGTTCCGTCATTAGTAATCTTTCCCCCATTGGCATCGAATTCGGCATCAAAGAACGTGGGAGTGTAGACGGAGTCAAGCGTGAAGTTGCCCAGCACATACATGTCGTACAAATCAGACATGGTGATAATCTCGTACTTCTTTGTACCCGCAGCAACTTCGGCCGCCGTGCCACCTTCGGGGTCAGCAGCCCACGTGGTGTAATAGTACGGATCAGGGGTAACCGAAACATAATTAGAATCCACTCGGTCTGTATTAGTCACATGCCAACCCTCAAACTCGTATCCACCCTTATGCAATGGAGTGGTATCACTAGCAGGGGAAGGACCTGTAACGGCAATGCCGGGTTTCGGAATCTTCTCAGAAACCTTCTTGTTCGAATACGTCACCGCCGACGGGAAATCATCGCCAGGGTTATCGTTGTTATATGTAACGGTAAAAATCTCGTTAAAGTGAGCCGTGAACAGGGTATCCTGCACAATCACAGCTTCAGCGGTACTGGTCGGGTTGGTAGCATAGTGAGTAACAGTGTCATATCCCGTCCACGTCCAGTTAGTAAACGCAAAGTCGTTCGCCGAACCCGTCGCGACGGTATCCGCCGTAGCAGACACTGTCTGGCCGCTCACGTCCACGCCGCCAATGGTGGAACCAGCATCCAATACCAACGTGGGCTTATCAAACGCACGCACCGTTTCCTGATACACCACAGTACCAGCCGAAGCCTTCTGGCTACCTGCGGTAAGAGAGCCATTCGTATCGGCAACATACGTCACCGTAAACGGATGACGCACCAGATCAAGACGCAGGGTAACGTCGCGGTCGGGCATCGTAAAGGTGCTTAGCGCCGAATGGCTATCACCCGTAGACGTATCCACCCACACCAGATCCGCACCCGTGGGCAGGTCGTAGACATCCAGGGCGTTGCCCGAATAAGACGCGAGGATATCGGATTCGCTCCGCATGGCGAGCGCCGTAACCGTCTGGCCCACACGATACGAATTAGTACTAGAGATACCACCCGTGTCAACGGGAGCCGTGGGATTGGTAAGGCCCGCGAGCGTGCCCAAGTTACCATACTCATACGTGACCGTATGAGTATTGCGCTTGTAGTACACCTTGAACGTGGTACCCGAGCCAGCCAACGTCTTCGTCCAGTCGGCGCTCTGCGCCGTGTCAAGCGTATAACCTGAGCTCGGATTAGCGACGTCATACTGCACGTACGCGGTGGTATTACTAGCCGAAGGAGCAACCGTATAACTCGTAGCCGTCTTCAGAGCCGTAACGCCATCGCTCTCCTCCGTAATGGTAACCGTGCTATCGGGAGAGCCATCAGCCGGATACGTGCCATCGACCAGCATGAAATATTCCTCGACCACGACGTTAGTGGCGTCCGCAGGCTCCCAAATGGCATACAGGTTTACATTATCCGTAATAACCTTGCCCGTGTAGACATACGCCGTATCGGCAACGCCCGAAGCATTGTAGTCGGAGTCGGGGGTAGAGGCACCCGCAGTGGTTGACCAGCCCTTGAAGATGTAACCAGGCCGCGTCATGGTCACGCCGTCAGTTCCGTCGTACAGACCATACGTGGTGTTATTGCTGCCGTTGTGAACGTTCATAAGGTACGTTCCGTCGCTCTCGGCAGGAATCTGCTCGCTGAACACCACATCGCTACCAATGTCAGAAACCTTTTGGGCAGGATTAGACCCAACCTGGATCTCGGCATCGGTCGCGTTGGCATGGTACGTAACCGTCTTATTATCGCTCCAAATAGCGGTAAGAGTAAACGTATGGGGACTGCCATCCGGATTGGGGTCATTAATACGCCACGAGGGGCTTGCCGCCCGAATCAACGCCTCAAGAGTGCCGCCCGTAATCGTCTGAGTAGCACCACCCAACTGGATATGCGCAGTAGTGCCCGCAGTTCCATTCACCGACACATTCCAGCCGGCAAACGTCTTGTTTACCGCAGCGCCAGCGTCAACAAAGGGCTGCGGGATGGCACCCAAGCCGATACCCTGTGTGTAGGAGAGATTTGTAATGGTGTCAATGCCGTATACCCACGGATCAGTATCCGTTGAAGCCGGCGTGTTGGTGTAACTATAAATTTCATTGCCAACAGCAGGCGTGTAGGATACTTCGCCAGGCTCAAACTTGATTTGGTACTTAACAGGCTTCCACACCGCATAGAAGGTGTTGCCCGAGCTATTGGGGTCATCAGTGACGCTAGGCTGGATGGTATACACGTCATTCACGGCATAGTCCATCACTTCGCCATTAGAGTTCACGTGGCTAGGATCCCCAAAGGCAGCGACATACGTATCGTTCAAATCGCCGATGTCCGTCTTGGTCCAACCCACAAACTCACGACCAGCGTGGGTGCTATCGGTCTCCCATGTATCCACGCCAGTGGCGGTCTTACTCAATACGTAGTAGTTGGCACCCGTCACGATAGCCGAATCAGTATCGGTGTACGTATTCGCAGTGTTCAGCGAATCAATGTACGTAACGCTTTGCGGCTTGGCATTGTACTTGGCATACAGCCTAATGGTATTTCCACCCGTAGAGCCCAGGGCAAGAATGTCCTTCACCTCTGTCGTGCTCCAGGAGAAACCAGCATCCGTAACCTTAGTCGCGGGATTGTAATCGGTAGTCGTGTACCAACCATCGAAGGCATATCCAAGCATGGGCACGCCATTCGTATACGTAGCGTTGGTGATAGTGGCAGGAGGATTACCGGCATTTCCCGAGAAGATATGATCCGTGTACGAGAGCGTAGCGTACGTAACACCATCGGCAGCACCGAGTTGCCTCCAGCCACTTGCATCAGAGCTGTCTGGCACGCGGTACTCAACGGTGTAGGAAAGCTGCTTGGTTATCGCGGTAAAGGTGACATCGGCCGCCTGTTCCCCCGTGCCACGCCCAAACTTAATCTTGGCCAAAACATCGGCCCACTGCGAAGTAGCAGAAGGACTCGACGGATCAAACGCCGCCTTGGAGGTTGATGTGCCCATCAAGGTGATAAATGCCTGTTCAGCCGCGCTGGTAGTGGTATCGTCGCCATCACTGGTGGCATACGTCGTCGTGTTTCCGGCAGAATCGGTGGACGTCCACGTCCAGCCAACAAACTGATAGCCAGTACTGGCTTTAGGGACACCATTGGAATTCCAAGCGCCCGTGTGAGTAACGCTCCAATCGGGGGTATATGCGCTGCCCAGCGGCGTGCCGCTTTGAACGCCACTGTATTCCGCGGTGGTCGCATTCACAAACGGAGCTGTAAAGCTCAGCCCGCCCGAACCAGAATCAGCCCACGAGTATACAGAGCTGTCGGGAGTGGTGTACGTGACCTTGTATTCCTTCGGCTTCCACGTAGCGTAGAACGTGGTGTCGGCGTTAATGGTCACATCGGTGGGGCTCTTGCCACTCATGGAGGTTTCCGAGGTCACCGTAGTCGGAGAGCTGTCGCCGGGGAACGTTACCGAACCCACGAACGTCCAACTGTCGATCTCGTAGTCATTCGTGCCATCCTGGCTCGTGTCGCCATACGAAGACTTGGTGGGGGTACCACCCTGGGAAACCAACTCAGTTGCACTATAGGGGCTCGTGGTCTTCACGGAAACGCCCGTGGTATCGCTCGGGGAAGCCGCATACGTAACGGTGAACTGCTGGTAGGCCCATTCGCCCGTCAGGGTCACCGCGCGTGCGGGCATAACCTGAATGTAGTTGGCGCTCGTAATGGTCACCTTGTCGGTAGTAGCTGCATCGCTCCAACCGCTGAAGTAGTACGAACCGGCGTTGTAGCCCGACTTCAGAGGCAAGCCACCTTCGCCAACGGGCGTAGAGGAAGAGCTGTAGTTCACGTTGCCGCCATTAGCAGTGCCCGCGGCATACGTAGCGCCCCAACGCGCCTTATCAGTGTAGAACGACGTCGTAGAGCCGTTATCAATCGGAATGGTCGGATACGGGTTCGCAGACACGCCCGTGGCCAACGTAGGTTTAAACGTGATGTCGAACGTGGGACGCGTATACGGCACACAGATGACAGAGGCGCCATCACCCGTGATGCCGCTTACCGTAGCGCCGCCATCCACCACGGAAGGCGTGCCCATGGTCCAAAGGCTCGTAGGAGCCACGCTGCCAGCCGCCGTCTTATCGTCGGCCGTAATGTTCGCAGCCTTCGTCCAGGAGGACGCCGCAGAAGCCGTGGCAGCCGACGCGTCGGAAGAATCCTTGGCCTGGGCCTTCGCGCCCGTCAGGCTCACCGGCTGGAAGGCATAGCCATCGGCGTAGTACGTGCTCGCGCCATTGGTAGCATACGCGCTTGCGCCATCGGTGGTATCTACGACACCCGCATCGGCTGTGCCGTCATTGGCGCCGGGGTTAGCAACATCCATGGGAGCCACCGTGCCGTCGGCGCTCTGGTAGTAACGCACGATCTGATACTGCACGGGCACCAGGTCGAACCAGATTTCCACGACGTTCTTGGAAGTATCGGCATCGATAACCGGAGTAACAAACGCAGTGGGGTGCGCCACCGTAGCAGTACCGCTCGAATAATCTGTGTATTCAATCTTGCTGTTGGTACGCGGGTCGGCATAGCCGTCGGGCATAGAAGCCGGCGCATTCGTATCGCTCAACGTATCGTCAAAATACGAGCTGACATTCCACCCACTCGTACCAAACTCGGTGTTCTGGATGGCGCGCGCTTGTTTGAAAGCTTCATCGCCAACATTCATCTGCGAGCCAGTTACGCCATCGCTATACGTCTGGGTGCTGTCCTTGTAAGTAAGATTGCCAGCAGCATCTGCCACCTGAACATGAACCTTCACGGTATAGTCGATGGCATTGGAGGGTGAATAGTACACCTTGAACTTCGTAGGCGCCGTAATTGTTTCAGCCGTCGGGCTGCCCGAAATGGTCGTCTCGGCCGACCATGAAGTGCCATCAAAGGTGCTCATCGTCCAGTGGTCAAGCACGTAACCAGAGGTGGCTGCGCCAACGGTCACGCCCGTCATCGTCGGGCTGCCGTTATGATCAACCTGCTCGCTCGTGGTGCCGGTAATCGTTGCCGTGCTGTCAGCCTCATAATCAACCTGGTACTCGGTAATCTTCCAAGTACCGGTGATCACCAGGTTCTTCGCAGGAACCGTGTACGTGTTCACCGGCGAAGCAGCCGTACCATCGGTAACCGTGGTGGGCGTAGTAGAGTCGTCGGTGCTCCAGCCCACGAACGTGTAGCTGTAAGAGGTGCCACCCACAGTACCCGTGGCCACGTCGCCCACGATGGGCACGCCCACGTAACTGCCAGTACCATTGCTATCGGCAATGTTCATGGTGTCACCGAAGGCCAGGCCCGTGGCATCCAGCGTATCCACATCCATGGTGGTGCCGGCATTGGCGTTGCTGCCGCCAATGGTAAAGGAACCAAAGTTGCTGGTGAGGGCAGAAATGCTGTCGCCGCTATCGCCTGCGTACGTGAAGTCCACGTCGTAGGAGTCATGCGACCAGATGGGCACGATGGTGCAGCTCGTGGGGCTGCCCACGTACACCTTCCAGGGGTCGGAACTGGTGCCCGAACCCTCGATGCGCGTGTTCAGCGGCGTGGTGCCGTCGGCGGCCACGCGAGCGCTATCGCCCAGCTGCGTTGCATTCTCCACGAACTCAAAGCCCACGAGCGTATAGCCCGTACGCGTGAGCTCGGAAGGCGTGGGCAGGTTGTACCACGTATCAGGCTGCACCGTGGTAGGCAAGGGCGAGTTCGAAAGCGTGGCGGTAAGAGCCGTGTAGGTCGAGGCAACCGCGATGGTGCTCTCGTTGGCTACCAGCGGGTCACCCTGCTGGTCATCGCCCGTCTTGGAAAGCCACGGTGCAAGCGTGACGCTCTGGTCAACAGGCTTCCACAGGGCCGTCAGGTCGCGGTTGGCGCTACCGTCGGGAAGCGCTGCCGACCAGGTATACCCCGTGGGGGTACCCCCGGGTACGTAACCTGCGCTATTGGTGATGTAGTTCGTGGTGCCCTGCGTCCACGTCCACCCCAGGAACGTATAGCCCGTCAGGTAGTCACCGGCGTCAGGAGTATTGTCGGTATCGTACAAAGGCATATCGGCCGCCGCCGTAGTGGGGGGAACCGAATGCGTATGGTTCGTCTCGTTCCACAAGCCAACGGTCACCGTGGTGCCCGTCTTGCCATTGGAAGTGTCAGACGGGTTGGTATAATCGCCGCGCAAATACTTCACCTGGTTACCCGTACCAAACGCCGAATACAGGTTCACGGTAGCTACGCTGCCGGAAACCGTACCGCCACTCGTGAACGTGAAGTTCGTAGCGTTCAACGCCTTGGGCAAGGAAATGGTGGTCACCGTACCCGCGGCCGTCTGATCGGCATTGATCCAGCCCTGGAAGAAGTATGGGCTACCAGCGTTCACGGTAATGGCATCGTCAACGTCGTTGGTGCCATCCGTCTTGATGACGTTCTCGCCGTACTTGATGGTCTGCGTTGTCAGGCCCGAAATGGCACTAAACGTGGCGTTCGAAGCGCCGAGCGTAGAGTTCTGGAATACGACGTCGATCTTATCGCGGTACCAGTAACCCTTGATGGTGGTATCGGCCGTGATGGTCACCTGATGGTTCGAAGCAACGTTGCTTGCCAGAATCACCGTGTCGGTGCCATTCTGCGTGACCTTCCAACCCAGGAAGTGCACGTAGTTGGTGCCCCCCACGCCACCGGGCAGGCCAGCGGGAATGGTTTCGGTGCCCGTGCTCAGCGTAGTGCCCGTGCTGTTGTAGTACGGAAGGTCGATGGTGGTACCCACCGTTACCGTACCCGACTGGTTCGCAGGCAACGGGCGATCAGTCGTGGTCACAAACGTAGTGTTCGTAGCCAGGTCGGCCAGCGAGGTATTCGTGCTGTCGGTATCGATCCAGTTGTACGTAATGCTCAGATTGCTCGGGCGATCGTAGTACAGGTTGATGACGTTGTTGCTGGGATTGCCCGAAACAACGTCAGTGATGGTCAAGCCGGGGTTGCTGCTTTCAAAGCCCGCAAAGGCATCAAGACTCGTACCCGCGGCAACGCCATCGCTCTGCGCGCCATAGCTGGCATATGCGGGAGCGGTTACGGAGCTAAACGCCGACGTATCGGCAGCAGGCTCGCCCGAAGGACGTGCCGTGGAAAGTCCAGCGGTCACCATGTCGTTGTAGGTAACCGTATCACCCACCGTAGCCGTGGAGATAGCCACTAGGCCGCCTTCTGCCGTATACGTAGGCGTAGCGCCAATGCTCGTGGGAGCATCCTGATAGTAGCGCTGCACGTAATACGTCACGGCACCCGCAGTGTAGTTCTCGCGGAACCAGGTGTCCTGCGTAATGGTCTGGCTACCCGGAGCCACGAATGCAACGCCCGACTTGCCCATATTCGACCAGGTCGTACCATCGGTCGACATATCCCAACCGTTCTGGTCGAGCGTCTGGCCCGCCGTGGGCGTGTACGCAACAGCGGTGTCGCTATACGCGCTGCCATCAGCCGTGCTGGTGAACGTGGTCAACGGCTGACCATAGTAGCCTTCGTACGTAAGTGCCGCGGGAAGCGTGCAGTTCACGCCCGCCGTGGGGAACGTGACCGTGTACTTCTTCAGCTCGGGCACGAACACGAAGTCCTTCTTGGTGTCGGTAACGGTGGCCTGAATGCCCGGCGTCGAGGTATCCTCGTCAGTTACGGCAACCCACGTACCGCCATCGTTCACATACCACGTACCCGTGGGAGTCGCAGTCGTGGAAGGCTTGTAAATATCATCGTTATTGCTGGTGCTGTTGGGGGTATACCCCGGCAGGGTCACCTGCGTACCGGCTTCGGCAGAACCAGAGGTGGAGCTCAACGTGCCCGTACCAGTGAAGTCGTTGGTACCGCGTGCGTCAGAGCCACCAGAGCCATCAGCACCCGTGGTGGAGCCCGACAGGCCATACGACGTGGTTACGGGAATCTTCTCGAACACGGCAATAAACTTGGCGTACGCCGTAATGGTTTCACCCGTAGGATCGCCAGAAATGGAGGTAGGCGTGCTCCAGGAGCCCGTAGGAGTCGTACGCGTGCTCTTGTACCAGCCCTTGAACTGCCAGTTCGAGGCAGGCGTCGTTGTATAGGAAATCGTGCCGCTGGTGTAGTGGCTCGTGTCGTGCAGACCGCTATCGTGCTTCTCGTTATAGTATTCCTCGCTCGTGAAGGTACCCGCCTGGTCGGTAATCGTCGAGGTAGTCAACGAGGTATCCGTAGTGTCAATACGGTCGGTAATCGTCACGCTGTTGCCCGGGTTGGAGCTAGTGGTCTCGGTAATCGTCGTGCTACCGCCCGACATCGTGCCGACCGCATAGGTAATCGCACGCGTTACGGGGATCCACGTATAGGTCGCCGTCACGTCCTGCGCGGGCATGGTGAAGCCCGTAGCGAAATACGTAGTGGTGTCGGCGCCCTTCACCGTAGGCGCATTGCCCGTGGCGGTGTTGGCACCCTCCCACTCGGGGTCGGCGGCGGAGGTATTCGAAGGATTGCTCTTGTTGATAGGCGTGGGGAATGTGCCGATGGTCTGGCCTACACGCTTGATGCTGTATCCATGTGCGGGAGAATAATCACCAATAGCGGAATACAGTGTAGTGGGAGCCGTTCCGACCTCTTTGACGATCGAGGGGGCTTCAGTTGAAGCATACTCAATCGTGAGCTTGTACGTGTTCAGCGTGTAGTAAACATGGACTACGTTGCTGGTAGTCGTAGCGCTGGCGAGCGTCACGGTTACGTCGGTCGCCAGCGCAGCAAGGCCCATCATCGTGGTCTGCAAGTTTGCATTGCCCGTATTGTTGGTAATGCC